>CAZPLM010000185.1:0-4169 GCA_964587275.1 uncultured Muribaculaceae bacterium
CTGCTTCTAATTCCAGACTGAATACAATATTGAGAGAAGCCACAGCAATGGTATATGGCGTGGATGTTTCATATACACAATATTCAAGGACAGGGGTTGTTATGATCTATTTCGGGTGTGACAAGAATAATGTTGACAAGTGTATTGTATTGATTAATAAAGAGCTTGAAAGGATGAGAAACGTCAGGATGAGTGACAGAGCATTGAAAGCTGCAAAAAAACAGCTTATGGGACAACTCGCCGTGGCAGCTGACAGTGGAGAAACACAGGTGCTTTCGATGGGAAAGAGTTTGCTGGCTTTTTCAGATATAATGCCGGATGATGAGGTCAGGAGAAGAATAGAGGCGGTAACAGCCGATGATATAATTGACACGGCAAGAGAAATTTTTGCTCCCGAAAGAATATCCACCCTGATATATAAATAGCGATTATGACAAAAGAGGAGTATATTGAGCGTTTTTCCTCTCCGGTACCTGAGGCTCTGAAATGGATAGAGAAACAGACTCATCTAAGGACCAACCACGCCAGAATGCTTTCCGGACCGATAGTTGGGGGAGTATTGAGGAATATTTCCTATATGGTTGAGCCACAGGCTGTCCTTGAGATCGGTACTTTTACGGGTTATTCTACAATCTGTCTTGCAGCCGGTCTTCGGAAAGGAGGATCTGTTGATGCAATTGAGATAAATCAGGAGTTGGAAGAGCTTATTATGGAGGGATATCAGAGGGCTGGGGTTTCAGATAAGATCTGTTTGCATTTCGGAGATGCAAAAAAGATAATTCCTTCACTCGACACTATTTATGATATTGTATATATTGATGCAAACAAAAGGGAGTATTCAGCGTATTATGATCTTGTGTTTGATAAGGTACGTCCGGGCGGATTTATTCTTGCCGACAATATTCTGTGGGATGGAAAAGTACTTGAGAACCCCATGCCATCTGATGCGCAGACAATGGGAATTGAGGCATTTAATGAAAAGGTGATCCATGATTATAGAGTTGAGGTGCTGATGCTTCCTTTCCGTGACGGTCTGAGTGTGATTAGAAAAAAATGTTAAATTTGTAAGCAAATACATATTTTTTTAGATATGAAAAAGTTTTTAAAAGAGTTCAAGAGTTTTGCAATGAGAGGCAATGTCCTTGATATGGCAGTAGGTGTCGTTATCGGTGCCGCATTTGGTAAAATTGTTACATCTCTGGTGGCTGATGTGATTATGCCGCTTATCAGTTTGATAACAGGAGGTGTGGATTTTACTGCATGGGCGATTACACTTAAGGCAGCTACTGCAGAAAAGGCAGCTGTAGCTATCACATACGGTAATTTCATTCAGGTTGTACTTGACTTTTTGATAATAGCATGGGCTATCTTTCTTATGATCAAAGGGATCAATAAGCTTACCGAGAAGAAAAAGAAAGAAGTCAAGAGTGAAGAGCCTGTCACTCCTGAAGAAATTCTCCTTTTGCGCGAAATTAGAGATTCTTTGAAAAATAAATAACTGATGAACAGAAAGTTATTATTGTTGATGTGTTTGACTGCACTTTTGGCAGGGTGTACTCCCAAGCCATATCTGAAAGTTACTCAGACGGAAATTAAATTTCCATATACGGGTGACAGTCAGGCTATTCCGTTTACAACTAATATGTATTGGGATGCCTCGTCCGATGTCGACTGGATTACGGTGACTCCCCGAACAGGAGATCCTGCTAATTCAATCTTGACATTAAAGGCATCAGCTAATAAAACTTATGGAGACAGGAGCGGCACTGTGACAATAACTGTTGAGGACCTTGTTGCGACTATCAAAGTTTCTCAAGTTCAGAATGATTCTCTGATAATCAAACAAAAAGAATATAGTGTGCCGAGTACAGGAGGCTTTGTCAGTCTGGATTTGCTCTATAATACTTCATATAAATTTGAAATCAAGGACAAATGGATCAGTCAGACCAAGACGAAAACGCTGACCAGCAAGACAATTGATTTTTCTGTAGAAGCAAATCCAGATCAATATTCACCGAGAGAGGGTACTATTGTGTTTACTACAGACAGGTCTACTCAGACAGTAGTAATTAAACAATTACAGAAAGATGCGATAATTCTTTCTCAGGATTCGTTTTCTTTGTCCAACAAAGGGACTGCAATTCAGGTTGATGTTAATTCAAATATTGACTGTGATGTTGTAATTCCTTATGAATCAAGATGGATAACGGTGGCGGAGACTAAGTCGTTGAAAACGGATACTCACATATTCAATGTAGATGCTAATAATTATTATTCAAGCAGAGAGGGATATGTTATTTTTAAAGGTAAAGGGGTTGAAGTAACTGATACGCTTAAAATAATCCAGGCTCAGACTGATTATTTCTCTGTGGCTGAGGATAATATCATAGCCGATTATCAAGAGCAGCTGATAGAGTTGAAGGTGTTGACCAATACGGGGTACGATGTCGTTATTGACTCACCTGCATCTTCCTGGATCTCTGTTGTTTCTACAAAGGCCGTTGATACTCTGACTACTCAGTTATTGCTTGCCAGGTTTCCGGGATCTGATGAAGAGATGGTCCGCAGCGGGTATGTCTATTTTGTCAATAAAACAGGTGATTTGCGTGATACTGTGTTTATTGAGCAGAGTGCAAAGAATGTCTATTATATCAAAAATGTGAAAGGCGGCGAATTGATGAGTCATATCGGTTCAGACAATTATGAAGATGTTTTCAAGCTTATTGTAAAGGGAACTTTTTATGAGTCAGAGATTACTGCAATTAAGACTAATCTTGTCAATCTTGAATACCTTGATATCTCCGAGGTCTCTTTCTCATCATCTTCACACAGCATACAGTATAATATGTTCAGTGGCGCAACTTCTCTTAAAAAGGTTATTTTGCCTGATGATATAACATCATTCGGAGCCTCTGCTTTCAGCGGATGCACTTCTCTTGAGTATGTCAGTGCTCCGGGTGCATTGAAAACGATCGGTTCAGGTTCGTTTGCAGACTGCACATCGCTTGAGTCGTTTGAGATTCCTGATGGTTTGACAAGGATTGATTCAGATGCATTCAAGAACTGTATTTCCTTGAAAAATATGACGATTCCTGTCGGTGTTACAAGGATTGAGTATAATACTTTCGGAGGATGTAAGGGTCTGAAGAATATATCTCTTTCTTCAAAGCTTAATTATATTGGTAATACGGCATTCGCCAACTGTTCATCGCTTGTGTCAATATCAATTCCATCATCTGTGAATCAGATTGGCAATAATTCATTTGAGGGATGCAAGTCGCTTTCCGGTACTGTGCTGCTTTCCGGTGTAACAACGCTGGGGACAAATGTCTTTAAGGATTGTATCTCTCTGAGCGGGATAAGGCTTCCTGATACTGCGACAGCGGTACCGATGGGACTTCTGTACGGTTGTACTGCTCTGTCAAAGATCTCCTGTGCTGCAACGGAACCGCCAGTTATTCAGTATAATGCTTTTTATGGAATTGATGTGGAATCATGCAGGGTCTATGTCCCGACAGCATCTGTCAGCAGTTACAGAACTGCAGGCGGCTGGAGTGATTTCATCAATATAACAGGTGCAGAGTTTTGATCACTCTTTTTTTGCTGATTGATTAAAGAAACAGCCTTCACAAGAACTGCAGCCGGTTTCACAGGACCGGCTGCTGTTTTTGTCATTATTGTTCTTGCCCCATAATTTGATTTCCTCCTCTTTGGCACAGATTATCCCCCTTTTGCGCAGCTCTTTGTTGCGGGATATTTCTCCATCCGGAAATTTGCCGTTCTTTCGGAAGATGATGTTGAAACATAATCCGATAAGGCAGAAACCGACTATTGCTATGGCAGCAAGGAATATTTTCATTACGCTGTTAAATACATTTAAAGTCAGGAACAATAGGTTTGCCACATACTGCGATGACCTGAGGGATCTGATGTGCCTTGAACGAAGACTTGCCTGTCAGAGTGGCGACTCTGTTGACAAGATCTTTTTCAATACCTTCGGCAATCAGTTGTCCGGCACTTTTACCCTCTTCATTAAATGCATGGAGTACGGGGTCAAGCTTGTCATATACAGGGAGCGAATCACTGTCGGCCTGACCTTCATGAAGTTCTGCAGAAGGGGCTTTCTGTATTATTGAGACCGGTATCAGTATTTCATCGCGATTGATGTA
>CAZPLM010000186.1:0-4137 GCA_964587275.1 uncultured Muribaculaceae bacterium
TTAATTTTAAAAAATAATTATAATGTCAAGAATTGGAAAATTACCTGTACACCTGCCAAGCGGAGTTACTGTTAATATAGGCTCCGATCATGTGGTAAAGGTTAAAGGCCCTCTTGGAGAGTTGTCCCAGAAAATTGATCCGGACATCAAAGTTTCCATTGATGAGGGAGTCCTGAAGGTAGAACGTCCGACAGACAATCCACGCCACCGTTCAATGCATGGTCTTTACCGTGCGCTGATTCACAATATGGTGGTTGGTGTATCTGAGGGTTTTACTACTAAACAAGAATTGATAGGAGTTGGTTTTCGTGTTGAAGTACAAGGCCAGATTATGATTTTCAGCCTTGGTTATTCACACGATATTCACTTTATGCTTCCAAAAGAGGTAAAGGCTGAAGCTGAGCCGGTGAAGAAAGGTGTCAACCCTGTATTAGTATTGAAAAGCTGTGATAAACAATTGCTCGGCATGGTTGCGGCAAAAGTTCGTTCTCTGCGTAAACCTGAACCTTATAAAGGCAAGGGTATTAAGTTCGTTGGTGAACAGCTTCGTCGTAAGGCCGGTAAATCGGCTGCTGCCAAATAATAGGAGAAATGAATTATGGCATTGACTAAAATTGAAAGAAGACAAAGAATTCACTACCGCATACGTAAAGTTGTAAACGGTACTCCCGAAAGGCCGAGAATGGTGGTGTACAGAAGCAATAAGCAGATCTATGTTCAAGTTGTAGATGATGTTAATCATGTTACGCTTGTATCCGCATCTTCAGGTGACAAGGCGCTGATTGAACAGTGCAAAGGTAAACCGGGAGTTGAGGCAGCAAAGATCGTGGGAAAAACAGTAGCAGAACGTGCTATTGCAAAAGGTATCGATACCGTATCATTTGATCGCGGAGGTTACCTTTATCATGGAAGAGTTAAAAGTTTGGCAGATGCGGCTCGCGAGGGCGGTCTTAAATTCTAAGTACGAATATGGCAGATATCAATGTAAAAAAAGTAAAGGCAGCTGATCTGGAATTGAAAGACAGATTGGTAGCTGTTCAAAGAGTGACTAAGGTTACAAAAGGTGGCCGTCACTTCAGTTTTGCAGCAATTGTCGTAGTTGGAGATGAAAATGGTGTTGTCGGTTACGGACTTGGAAAAGCAAACGAAGTTACTACCGCGATATCAAAAGGTATCGAAGACGCTAAGAAGAATCTTGTTAAGATTCCATTGAACAAGAGGACAATCCCTCATGAACAGGCAGCCAAGTTTGGCGGTGCCAAAGTGTTTATGAAACCGGCAGCTCCCGGTACCGGTGTAAAAGCCGGCGGTGCAATGCGTGCTGTTTTTGAATCAGTTGGCGTTCGTGACGTGCTTGCTAAATCAAAGGGTTCATCGAATCCTCACAACCTGGTAAAAGCTACTATTGCAGCTCTTACTGAGATGCGTGATGCATATACCGTTGCAGGTTTGCGCGGAATACCTATGGAAAGAGTATTTAAAGGTTAAGGAGGAAGAGATATGGCAAAAGTTAAAATTACTCAAGTTATAAGCAAGAACGGTGCTAGCAAAAGACAGATTGCAAACCTTAAATCCCTCGGGATTCATAGATTGCATGAAACTGTTGAAGTTGAAGTCACCCCTGTTACTAAAGGTATGATCGAAAAAGTTCAACACCTTGTTAAAATTGAAGAAGTTAAGTAAAGGAGGACACGAAATGAAATTAAATAATATTAAGCCTGCTGAAGGCTCAAAAGGCAGAGTTAAACGTATTGGACGTGGTGAGGGATCAGGTCACGGCGGGACTTCTACTCGCGGTAACAAAGGTGCTCAGGCACGTTCAGGTTACTCAAGAAAACCTGGTTTTGAAGGTGGTCAGATGCCTATTCAAAGACGTCTTCCCAAATTCGGCTTTAAAAACCCTACAAGAGTTGAATACAGGGCTGTCAACCTTTCAACACTGCAGTCTTTGAGCGAAATTCTCAATGTAAGCGCAATTGATATTGATGTTTTGAGAAACGCAGGTCTTTTAAAGACAAAAGAATTGGTAAAGATTCTTGGCAATGGCGAATTGAAAATCAAATTGGATGTTACTGCCAATGCTTTTTCTAAATCTGCTATAAGCAAGATTGAGGCGTTAGGCGGTAAAACAACTACAATTGCCTAATTATGAGAAGACTGATACAAACTATTAAAAACATTTTCAAGATTGAAGAACTTCGCAAGAGGATTCTCTATACCATTTTACTTATAGCTGTTTACCGTTTAGGTTGCTATATTGTAATTCCAGGTGTTGATGCTTCTCAACTTGCGCAGTTACAGAATCAGTCGTCTGAAGGCCTTTTAGGTCTGCTGAATATGTTCTCAGGCGGTGCTTTCGGAAATGCTTCAATCTTTGCGTTAGGCGTTATGCCTTATATCTCGGCATCCATCGTTATCCAACTTTTGGGTGTCATGTTTCCTTTCTTCCAGCGCTTGCAGCGTGAGGGAGAGAGCGGACGCAGAAAAATGAACCAGTACACTCGTTACCTTACAATTATAATACTTGCAATACAAGGTCCTGCTTATATGGCAAACCTTAGACTCCAACTTCCTGCCGAAGCATTTTTGACAACAATGCACACCGGCTGGTATGGGGCTTTTGCAACTTTGATCCTGATTGGTGGTACGATGTTCGTCATGTGGTTGGGTGAAAGAATAACGGACCGCGGCATTGGTAATGGTATTTCTCTGATCATCATGATTGGTATTATCGCCCGTCTTCCTATGGCATTGCAACTTGAAATCACTCAGAAGTTCAATCAGGTTACCGGTGGCATTTTAATGTTCATCGTTGAGTTGATTATTCTCTTCTTTGTATTTGTTGTTACAATCGCTTTGGTACAGGCGGTAAGAAAAGTTCCGGTACAGTATGCAAAACGTATCGTCGGCAACAAACAGTATGGCGGAGTTCGTCAGTACATTCCTTTGAAGGTAAACGCGGCTGGCGTTATGCCAATTATCTTCGCACAGGCTATGATGCTCTTCCCACTTCTGTTTTCGAGATTTGATGTTACAAAAGGTCTTGCAGCTGTGATGAACAATCCTACCGGTTTCTGGTACAACTTTGTTTTTGCTGTTATGGTTATCCTGTTTACGTATTTCTACACCGCTATTACTGTAAACCCGACAAATATGGCAGAAGAGATGAAGAAGAACGGAGGTTTTATTCCGGGTGTCAAACCTGGCAAGAAAACAGCCGATTATATTGATTCAATTATGTCGCGCATCACTCTTCCTGGGTCAGTTTTCCTGGCTTTGGTTGCAATTTTGCCGGCATTTGCAATGATGTTGGGTGTTAATAACCAATTTGCTCATTTCTATGGCGGCACTTCGTTGCTGATCCTGGTGGGAGTTATTTTGGATACACTGCAGCACATTGAGAGTCATTTGCTTATGCGTCACTACGACGGTTTGATGAAGACAGGACGTCTTTCAGGCCGCTCGGGTATGTAATTTTAATAATTCACTGAATGATAAAGCTTAAAACAGAAGAAGATTTGGTTGCTCTTAGAGAGAATGCTTTGCTTGTCTCCAAGACACTGGCTGAAGTAGGCAGACATGTTGCTCCCGGTATCACTACCAAGGAACTGGATGCTATCGCGGAGAAATTTATCCGTGATAACGGAGCCGAGCCTGGCTTCTTAGGTTATGGTGGTTTCCCTTATACTCTTTGCATTTCAGTTAATGACACAGTTGTTCACGGCTTTCCTTCTGATTATAAACTTCAGGAGGGAGACATTGCATCCGTAGATTGCGGTACCATATATAAAGGTTTTTACGGCGATTCTGCTTACACTTTTCCTGTAGGAAAATTGAGCGAGGTTGACCAGGCATTGCTTGATGCAACCAAAGCTTCTCTTTACAAAGGGATTGAGAAGGCTGTTGCCGGAAATAGAATCGGAGATATAGGGTACGCTGTTCAATCTTATGTTGAAAAACTCGGATACTCTGTTGTTCGTGAACTTGTCGGCCATGGTATCGGACGAGAGCCTCATCAAGACCCGCAGGTGCCAAACTATGGTAAAAAAGGCACTGGATTCAAGCTTATTGAGAACATGGCTATAGCTATTGAGCCGATGGTTAATGTCGGCGGCCCAGATGTGATTAGTGCTAATG
>CAZPLM010000187.1:0-3979 GCA_964587275.1 uncultured Muribaculaceae bacterium
CGGACCACGGGTAAAAGCAATGGCATCCACATCTTTCATCGTTATCCCTGCAATCTTCACAGCTTGAGACACCACAGGCAGAATATTCTGCTGATGTGCTCTTGAAGCAAGTTCCGGAATAACTCCCCCATATTGTCTGTGTACTTCCTGGGATGCCATAACGTTTGAAAGCAGATACCTCCCCCTTATAACTGCAGCAGAAGTATCGTCGCAAGAGGATTCAATGCCTAAAATTACTTTTTCTCTCTCCATCGTTAAATGTTTTCCATGCAAAGTTAAGCAAATGTTCTTCAGATGATATTTTTTCCTAATTTTGTAAGATTTAAAGAGTTTAATATCCAATACGCTTGAAACTTTGGAAAAAAATATTATATGCAGTACTTATTCTGCTCTTTGTGGTTCCGCTAACCTGCGCGGTACTGCTGCAAATTCCTTCCATTCAGACAAAGGTCTGCAAAAAAGTCGTTTCAACCGTTTCGGAGAAAATCAATGGGGAAATTTCTCTTGGCAACATTTATTACGCCCTGTTTGACAAAATTATTATTGAAGATATAGCAGTCGCAGACTATGCCGGGGACACACTTCTCTCCTGCGGCAAACTTTCTTTGACATTTTCGCCTCTTTCTTTTTTTGGAAAAGAGTACAGAATAAGGACACTCTCTCTTCAGGATGGAGCTTTTGCTGTCAGAACAGTAGAGGAGGGGGTCACAAACATTTCCCTTATTTTCAATAAGACAGAAGAGGTTAATGCTGCATCAGACTCAGTAAAGACATCATTTCCTACAATTTATCTGAACAGTCTGAAAATCAGGAATTTTTCATTTTCCACTGAAAACAGATTCGCGCCTAAGCCAAAAAGACCCGATGCTCTTCATGCAATTATATGGAGTAATATGAACATCGACAATATCAATCTTTCCATGAGGAAGTTGAGATATAAAGGCGAAGTTATAAGTGCGGATTTGCAAAGCCTCTCGTTTAACGAATCAAAGGGATTAAACCTTAATGATTTGTCAATGAAGGTACTGTATGATACTTCGGGAGTCGCCATTAAGGATCTTAACTTTGATGACGGGTATTCAAATGTAAAAGCAGATTACCTGTTTTTAAAATTCAACAAGCCATTTGAAAAATTCACGGATGATGTCGTCTTTAATGGAAAATTTAATGATGCACTTCTGGATTTCAGGACATTGCAAAGTTTTACGGCGGGCATTGACGACTTAAGGCTTCAACTCCGTTTCAGCGGTATTGTCAAAGGACCTGTCAGCGATCTGATTTCCAATTCATTTCTAATAACTTCCGGTTCGAGGAAAACAAGTATCGAGCTGAAATTCCACCTCTTGGGCCTACCGGTTTCAACGCAGACCATGGCGTCAATGGATATACTTGAATGTCATACAAATACACGCGACCTTGCTGAAATAATACAGCAAGTTTCACCAGGTAAAATTGATAAATCAGGCATTTACAATCTCGCTTCAGGAGTACAGTTTAATTTCAAAGGAAGTCTGAATGGTTTTTTCGAAGACTTTGTCGCATTCGGAGAAGTAACATCAAGCATTGGTGATGTAAATGTGGATATTATGTGCCGAAATGAAAGAAAAATTGCATACGAAATACTCGGGCACATGCGAGGCAATAAATTTGATATTGGCAGATTCCTTGGAAATGACTTATTTGGCAAGCTCAGTTGTACTGCGACCATTTCTGCGACAATGGCAAAGGAAAAGGACAAATCAGAACTCTTTATTGACAATATAGGTATTTCAGAATTTAGATTCAACGGCTATGATTACAGCAATATAACGGCTACGGGCAGCCTCGCCAACTCTGAATTTGACGGACGTGTTGTCTGCAGCGATCCAAATCTGAAGTTCATGTTCCATGGACTTCTCACACTCTCAAATAAAAACAACAGTCTGTATAAATTCAACCTTTCGGTGGGATATGCAAATCTTGCCGCGCTGAATTTTGACAAGAGGAAAGTTTCAGAGTTGCAAGTCCTTGTGGATGCTGACTTCACAAAGACTGTTAAGTCAGATCTTTTCGGAAAACTCGACATAAAGTCATTCTCATGCAGAAATGAGAAACAGAACTACGATATAGGAAACATTCATATCAACTCTGTCTTTTCAGAAGAGAGGTATACTGTCGATATAAATTCCTCACTTTTTGATGCAAAGTATCTGGGCACATCCCCATTCTCAACCTTGATTTCAGATATGAAAAGCATTGTCATGAAAGACAAACTTGAGAATCTCAACAGATCCGCCGAACCTGTCAAATCATATTCAGGCAATTCATATTCCCTGGATCTTATGACACATGATATGCGTCCTCTATGCGAATTTGTCATCCCGGGACTCTATATTGGCGACAGCACATCTATAACAGTCAGGGCCAATGAGGGCGGCAAAGCAAAGGCATCTGTGCAATCTTCATTGCTTGCTTATAATAATAATTTTATCCGAGATTTGGATTTAAATGCCTCAAATGCAGATAATTTGTTGAGAGCAATGATAACGACCGGATCTATCCAGTCAGGAAACATGCATGCTCAAAACGATACACTGAAGGCAGAAGCGAAAGATAATTCTGTTGCGTTGTATATGTCATACAAAAATGGTGTCGACAACTTCAACTCAGGACATGTAAATGCGCTTGTTTCTTTTCCAAACAGGAAAGAAAGCAATTACAGAATACTTGTAAATATTGCAAATTCACTTTTCGTTCTTAACGGAGAAGAGTGGGACTTCAAGCCCTCTTCAATATATATAGGAGAAAAATTATATACATTAAACAACTTCGGACTTGTCAACGGAGAGCAATCCCTATCAATAGATGGAACCGTTTCAGAAAATGAGACTGATTCTGTCAAAGTCAGGATGAATAAAATGAATCTTTCATTGCTGAATCCGTTTGTCGGAGAAAAAATGGCATTGGGCGGTACATTGACAGGAAATGCAGATGCAGTCTCAGTTCTCTCCCAGTTCAATATGTTTGCAGACATTAAAGGAGACTCTATAAGCATTGCAGGAGGACAAATAGGAAAGATTGCATTGATGAGCAATTGGGATGAAGACAAAAAGAGAATCAATATCCTGCTGAAAAATGAGTTGAATGGCGACAATCCTCTCAGGGCAATGGCCTCTTATACACCATCTGATAAATCGATAAGTGGCATTATAAATATTGATAAATTATCGCTCTCCCTGTTGGAACCGATGATATCGTTTTTATTCTACGACATTAGCGGCTCAGTTTCAGGAGATGTATCTATTTCAGGAACCTTAAGTGAGCCTTCACTTTCCGGAAGTAACTGCAGATTCAACAATTTTGCCGGTACGCTCGATTTTACAAAGGTCCCTTATATAATTGATGGCCCGTTTGAAGTAATGACTGACAGGATACGATTTAAAGATGTTTCCATTTCTGATAAATACGGGCATATTGGGAAAATCAACGGTGGTGTCAATTATGATTATCTAAAAGATTTCAATCTCGATATCTTTATCAGAGTAAGAGATATGCTTGCTCTAAACACAGACGCAGGGGACAACGATTCTTTCTACGGAAGAGCTTTTGCTACCGGAGGCATCAGAGTATCAGGACCTACAAACAATATTTTGCTCGACATCAACGCCACTACAGGCCAAAATACTACAATTCATATTCCTTTAAGCAGCAGCACTAAAGAACAGACTTCTCTGCTCACTTTCACTGACAGAGAGAAGCCGAAATTAAACGCTTACGACTCACTTGTAATAAAAAACAGGGCTATTGAAAAAGGCTCAAAATCAGGATCTTTCACTACAAAGATAAAAATCAATGCCACAACTGATGCCGAAATACAGCTTGAAATTAATAAAGCGATGGGAGACGTGCTTAAAAGCCGCGGAACAGGACTTATAGATATGACAGCCGGTAAAGATAATTTTGACATCAGAGGTAACTACAATATTACCGAGGGAAATTA
>CAZPLM010000188.1:0-1123 GCA_964587275.1 uncultured Muribaculaceae bacterium
AGAATATCGGAAGCCATAAGTACAGGATATGTAAGAAGTCCGGCATTGACATTTTCAGGATTTAGTCTGACCTTATCCTTGAATGAAGCGGTACGTTCCAATTCTCCCTTGTATGCAAGCATATTGAGCAGAACATAGAGTTCACATACTTCAGGTACATCGCTTTGAACAAAAAGTGCTGACTTCTCAGGGTCAAGTCCTGAAGCAAGGTACTCTGAAAGAATGATCTTGACACTCGCATGAAAATCATCCGGGTGAGGATGAGTCGTCAGCGAATGAAGATCTGCAATAAAGAAAAAGCAGTTATATTTATCCTGTATCTTGACAAAATTCTGTAATGCACCGAAATAATTGCCAAGATGAAGATGACCTGTGGAGCGGATGCCGCTAAGAACAATTTCCATAATAATTATTAACCCCTAATCTTTAATATTCTTTAATGCCTCTCTGATCTTTGCTTCGATCTCGTCTGAAAGTTGAGGATTGTCGACTAACATCTGTTTGACAGCCTCACGGCCCTGTCCGATCTTTGATTCTCCGTAGCTGAACCATGAACCGCTTTTGATTATAATATTGTATTCTACGCCTAAATCTACAATTTCACCTATTTTGGAAATGCCCTGTCCGAAAACAATATCAAATTCCGCCTTGCGGAAAGGTGGAGCCATTTTGTTCTTGACAATCTTGGCGCGTGTCCTGTTGCCTGTAGCCTCTTCGCCGTCTTTAATCTGGGTCACACGACGTACATCAACTCTGACTGAAGCATAAAACTTCAGGGCGTTACCTCCTGTAGTCGTTTCAGGATTACCGAACATTATACCGATTTTCTCACGAAGCTGATTGATGAAAATACAACATGTGTTGGTCTTGGCAATATTTGCGGTCAGCTTTCTTAATGCCTGGCTCATAAGACGTGCCTGAAGTCCCATTTTGGAATCTCCCATTTCACCTTCTATCTCGGCCTTTGGCGTCAAGGCTGCAACAGAGTCAATCACAATAATGTCAATTGCACCGGAACGAATCAGGTTGTCGGCAATTTCAAGTGCCTGCTCGCCATTGTCAGGCTGAGAAATGAGCAATGTATCTACGTTTACTCCAAGATTTTTAGCGTATGAGCGGTCAA
>CAZPLM010000188.1:1133-3944 GCA_964587275.1 uncultured Muribaculaceae bacterium
ATGCGTGTTCGGCATCAATAATGGCTGCAATACCACCGGCTTTTTGTGCTTCTGCAATGGCGTGGATAGCCAAAGTGGTCTTACCGCTTGATTCGGGACCATATATTTCTATCACACGTCCGCGCGGATATCCCCCTATTCCCAAAGCATGATCCAAACCTATTGATCCTGAAGGTATGACTGATACCTCAAAAGCAGGCTGGTCTCCCATCTTCATAATAGAGCCTTTTCCGAAATCTTTCTCGATTTTGGAAATAGTTGCTTGCAAAGCCTTCAATTTGTCAGCGTTAGGCTCTTGTGTCATTTCTTTTTCTTCTTTAGCCATAATTAATTTTTTTTAGTTTGTAATCTGCTGATGTTTATCCTTGCAAATATACCTATATTTTGCATCAAATACATCTCTTTTTCCTACTTTTGCCTGATAATACAAGAGTGATGAAACAGAAACTTTTGGGTATGACACTGGCGGAGCTGAAAGATGTTTCGGCCTCTCTTTCACTTCCCTCATATACTGCCGGACAACTTGCCAGATGGCTTTATAAAAAACATGTCAAGTCAATCGATCAGATGACAAACCTCTCCAAAAGCAGCCGGGAAATGCTTTCTGAAAACTTTGAAACAGGCAATATTGCTCCTTCGGAAGTGGCTGTTTCAAAAGACGGTACTAAAAAATATTTATTTCCGACTCTTGATTCAACCCGGGAGAGAATGATTGAAGCTGTGATGATACCGGATGAGGAGAGAACCACTTTATGCGTTTCATCTCAGGCGGGCTGCAAGATGGACTGTGTTTTCTGCATGACAGGCCGTCAGGGTTTTCATGGTAATCTTTCAACAGCCGAAATAATATCTCAATTCCTCAATATCGACGAAGCGGATGAGTTGACAAATACTGTTTTTATGGGGATGGGAGAGCCGCTTGATAATTGGGATAATGTTAAAAAAGCAATAGAAATTCTTACGGCAGAATGGGGGTTTGGTTGGAGTCCAAAAAGAATAACTCTCTCCACAATAGGTGTTTTGCCGAATTTGAAGGATTTTTTGGAAAGTTGCAAATGTCATTTGGCTGTCAGTCTGCACAATCCGTTTCCTCAGGAAAGGGAACAAATGATGCCTGTCCAGAAGGCATACGATATTCTGGAGATAATTGATCTTGTCAGGCAATATGACTTTACAGGTCAAAGGAGAGTCAGTTTTGAATATACGATGTTCAGTGGGATAAATGATGATAAAAAGCATGCTGATGCCCTGATCAGGCTGCTTAGGGGATTGGAATGCAGGGTCAATTTGATCAGGTTTCATGAAATACCGGACTGTACGCTGAAGACCTCTCCGTCTGCAGTGATCGACAATTTTAAAGAAAGATTGAATAATGCAGGTATACTTACGACAGTAAGAGCTTCTCGCGGAGAAGACATTTTGGCCGCCTGTGGTATGTTATCAGGCAAGTATCTGAGATAAAATGAACATTTTTCCAATTGCCGGTTCATTCTATTTTAATAACTTTGCAATATGAAAAAAAGGTTGTTTACTTTTCTGATTATTCTTTTAACAGCTCTTCCGCTTTTTGCCCAAAGGCCGAAAGTGGGATTGGTGTTGTGTGGAGGCGGGGCGAAGGGAGCAGCTCATATTGGAGTACTTAAAGTATTGGAAGAAAATAATATACCTATCGACTACATAGCAGGGACAAGTATGGGGGCAATTGTCGGAGGCCTTTACGCTGCCGGATATTCTGCAGAAGAGCTCGACTCACTTACTCTGTCTCAAGACTGGACTGTTATCATGAGTGATGCGCTTCCCAGAAGGAATATTACAATAGATGCAAAAAAAATTGATGACAGACTTACACTGAAGGTTCCTTTCGGCAACCATTTTTTCAGGGATTTGTCAAATAACAGAAACAGGTCAATAAAGGACAGAGGTGATTCAACACGAAGAAGGGAAGAGAAGCCGCCAATTCAGTTTGCAAGTAATCCCGGCCTGCCGATGGCTCTTATTGCCGGGCAGAATATATATAATCTGTTTGCCGGTTTGACAATAGGATATCAGGATTCAATCAGTTTTGATAAACTCACTATTCCGTATGCCTGTGTGGCTGTTGACTTGAACAATAAAAAGGAAGTTGTGTTTCACAGCGGAGTTCTTGCTCAGGCCATGCGCTCTTCTGTGGCGATTCCGGGTGTCTTTGCTCCTGTGAAGATTGGAGATATGCTTCTTGTTGATGGAGGAGTGACCAATAATTATCCCGTCGATGTTGCAAAAGAAATGGGGGCTGATATTATTATCGGAGTAAAACTTGGAGAATATGATGAAAAAAAGGAGAGTATCAATAATGTCGGAGATGTAGTCAACGCATTGATTGATATGATGATGGAAGGTAAATATGATGAGGGTGTAAAAAACACCGACATATTTATCACGCCGAGTGTTTTAGGTTACAATTCAATGAGTTTTGAAGAAAAGAGTCTCAGGACTCTGATCGATAATGGAGAGAAGGCTGCTTTGGACAAAATCAGTGAGATCAGGGATTTGAAAGAGTATCTTGATGAAAAAGAGAAAGAAACAGATATGAATCTGATAGGCCCCAAGTATGTCAGACCTCAATATCAAAAAGCAATCCGCCTTGACCAGGACTCGATAGTCCTTGCTTCCATTTCATTCAAGGGTATTTCCGAGAAAGACGGTGAGCTGCTGCTAAGAAAATGCAAACTTAAAACCAACGAAAAGATTCCCGGGATAGAAATTCAAAAGGCTATAGAACTGTTTTATGCTACGGAGGCCTATTCATCCGTTACCTATTCTCTGTATGGC
>CAZPLM010000189.1:0-3937 GCA_964587275.1 uncultured Muribaculaceae bacterium
AATAAACTTTTATACCATTCATACAGAGGACGTCCGAAGATATTGTCGCAAAAAACCTGCTGTTATGACGGCTGTCGTATGAAATAACAACAGATATCTCATTTTCTCCCTTAAAACATTTTTTAAGATAATTTGCAAGTCCCTGAGTCGCCATGCCAACAGTATATTTGTTCATTCTATTGGTTCCGGCACCCATAATACCTCTCAAACCTCCGGTCCCGAATTCAAGAGTTCTGTAAAAACGATCTTCAAGTTCTTTTTGATCGCCATCAATCAACTTTTTTACTTCATTGCGTGTCTGATCATCAAAGGCAGGTTCAAGCCATGATATCGCTCTTTTCAAATAAAGGGATTCTTCCATAATAATAGAAATTTATTGCGGGATAATTTTCCACACTCATATATGCAAATTTAACATTATTGTCCTCAATCACATAAGTTTTTTTAAGTGGATAATAATAGAGTTGGTATGTGAATTAAAAATAAAAAGGCTATTTTTGCAGCCATTCTTGAAAAAGAGTATAATGACATTCAAAGAATATATTCCATTTTACAAAAGAAATCTGAAAGTAGCAATACCTGTAGTAATAACGCAGGCAGGTCAGGTTGCAGTTAATCTGGCTGACAATATAATGGTCGGCCACCTTGGTGCAGCGGAACTTGCAGGAGTTTCCTTTGCAAATGCGGTATTTATGATAGGAATGGTTTTCTGTTTAGGATTTACTCAGGGTGTCACTCCAATAGTGGGGCAACACTTCGGAAAGAATGAAAAGCAACAGTGCGCGAACATCTTCCAGAACTCCATTTTCATTCATTTACTGCTTTCAATTATAATTACTGCAGTAATGGTTGGAATAGGAGAATGTCTTGGAATGATGGGGCAAAGCCCTGAGGTTCTTGTACAGGCAGAAAAATACTACTTCATTAACGTATATTCCCTCGTTCCCCTGATACTTTTTCTCTCAATAAGATTCTTTTCCGAAGGACTCGGAAATACAAAAAATGCAATGTGGGTAACACTTGGAGCCAACCTTCTGAATATTATCCTCAACTGGATACTTATTTTCGGAAAATTCGGGTCTCCTGCTTATGGCGTCGCAGGTGCAGTATGGGCTACATTTATCAGCAGAATTGTAGGATTTGTTACATTTCTGATTATTCTTCTTACAAAAAAGCCTTACATAGAATACATCAGACTGTTTAGAAAGCCGCTTTTGAACAGGAAATCTTTAAAAACAATCTTCAAAACATCAATTCCTATCTCACTTCAGACACTCCTTGAGGTAACAGCTTTCAGCCTTGCCGCAATTATGGTCGGCTGGATGGGTAAATATCCGCTCGCTTCACACCAGGTCGCACAGACTCTAAGCCATTTAACATTTACCATAGCCACAGGTATTGGCGCTGCTGCAACAATAAGAGTATCACATCAATATGGACAGGGCAACTATCTTGAGACAAGGATGGCGGGGATCGCATCTATTCACATGAGTATTGCAATCATGGGGACATTCGGCATTCTTTTCATATTATTTAACAGATGGATTCCATACATCTTTACCGACGATCCGACTGTGGTAGCACTGGCATCCAAAGTTATAATAGTAATGGCTCTCTATCAGGTATTCGATGCACTGCAGATGGCGGCAGTCTCAAGCCTGAGAGGGTTGAAAGACATAAATTACCCATTGCTTTTCTCATTCATATCTTATTATCTGATTTTTTTACCATGCGGATATCTCTTCGGATTCACATTCGGATTTGGCGTGATCGGCGTATGGGTCGGGCTGTTGTTTGGACTTTTAATAGCCGGAGTATTATACTATTCAAGGTTTGATAAACTCACAAAACGCATTATTGCCAATAATGGCAGTACAAATAATCAATGATACTGTAATGCTTTCGAGAAATACCATATCATTTATTTTGGAAAATGAGGACCGGGATAGTTCTAAACTTCTTTTTGGAGCATCTAAATATCCCGAAATAGATATGGTCTCAGCCGTCAATGCAATTGAGGCGAGGAAAAAAATTCGAAATAAAATCCCTCAATGGTATAAAGAACCGGGGATAGAATATCCATCCGCGCTCTCCGTTGAACAATGCAGCTCAGAGATAACTGCAAAATACAAACAGGGGTTTATTGAATCCGGAGAGAAGGTTCTTGACATTACAGGTGGGCTTGGAATAGATTCCTTTTTCCTCTCCCGTAAAGCAGGAAAAATTACTTGTATTGAAAAACAGACAGCGTTGAGCAATGCCCTTAAAGAGAACTATTCGCTCTTGAAGGCCAATAACATTACTGTTATTAATTGTGACTGCAAGGAATATATCAGTGATTTGATTGACCGAGGTGATAAATTCGACATCGTATATGCTGACCCCGGAAGACGGAGCAGCTCAGATAAACGAATTTATTCAATTAGTGATTGCGAACCGGATATCACATTATTAATAGAATCATTATTTAAACTCTCTCCTAAAATTCTTGTCAAGATTTCTCCTATGGCAGATATTAGCAGAACTATTGATCAGATCTCTGAAATATCACAACTCCAAATTATTTCTGTCGATAATGAATGCAAGGAAATTTTACTTCTGATAGAAAAGGGATTCGATAACAGAGTTTCTCCGGCACAAATTAGCTCAGTAATGTTTGATACGACGGAACAGAGTAATAACCAGGTGGTTATAACAGGTGATATCATAACAGACAATGTCCACTTTTTCAGATTCTCATTGGAAGAAGAAAGAGCAAGTTCCGTTGTTTATGCCGATCGAACGGAAAATTACATCTATCAACCCGATAAGGCAATTCTGAAAGGAGGAGCATTCAAACTTATCTGCAAAAGATATAATATTGACAAACTTGCGACAAGCACTCATTTGTACACTTCAGACAATTACATAAAAGATTTTCCCGGAAGAATATTTCAAGTAATAGAAACTATTCCGTTCAACAAATCAACAATCAGATCCATTTCAAATCGCTACCATAAAGCTAACATCTTCTCCCTCAACTTTCCGCTGACTTCCGAAGAACTCAAATCACGCCTTAAAATTGAAGACGGAGGTGATCTTTTTATCATAGGGAGCAAACTTAAAGAGGACAAGATCCTTATTGTTGCAAAACGGGCCATATCTTATGAGTAGGGCAGATCTTTAAACTTCACAATGGTCTTCTGAACCATATATTTTTCTGAGATAAGTTGACATGTAGATTGGTCGGCACGGCCGCGGGGAACTTGTTTGGCTACCCTCGCCGGCCTCAGATTTCCAAATTCTTTTGTTTATGTTTTCCATTTAAGAACACTATTTTAATTCTTATGTTTATGTTTTCCATTAAAGTGAATTTTTGGGCATTAATTTAATGGCGACACAGCGTGCGTTTTCTGTAAATAACTATTAATCAAAGAATTGACGATATTTTAGTCACCAAAATGCAGACTAAAAATATGGTAATTTGCTTATTATTAACTAATTGCAAAAAACGCTTGTTCTCGTTAGTTAGCTTTGTCTATCTACATATCATGCCCGTTTGCCCGTTCTGCACTTATGCCTGTTCTGTTCAGTTGTCTGTTCAGTGCGGTTGCCTGTTCTTCACGTTTTGAATGTCTCGGACACATCTGAGTTATCCTTGCCGGATCGCAATAGGTCTAGCCTATGCTGGTCTTGCAAGAGATAACTCCAGTTGGCTGCGTCAGACTGACAAATAGTTGCGCGTGATATCTAACTTATTGATATAGCTCTATTTATGGAATCCACTGGGTGTCACTGTAAGGGGGAGTCATTCGCCGGGGATAGTGAGTATGAAAGACTTATATATCACGCATTTTGAGAGTGTGCCTGGCCGCTCGATGAAATGTTTAAGAAAGTTGACAGCGAATACACCTTAGAGGCGACTCTGCCTGTCAATATTGAGTAGCCTATATAGGAA
>CAZPLM010000190.1:0-3901 GCA_964587275.1 uncultured Muribaculaceae bacterium
GAAAAATATTCGCGTCGTAACACCTATATCGAAGCTATTGATTTTCCCAATGAGGTTTTCCCAACTCCCGGAGGGCCGTAAAGGCAGAGGATAGGTGACTTCATATTGTTTTTCAACTTGAGTACGGCAAGATATTCAATTATTCTTTCTTTGACCGTGTCAAGTCCATAATGCTCCCTGTCAAGGACTTTCTTTGCGTTGCTCAGATCCAGATTATCTTTTGAATATTTTTCCCATGGCAGGTCAAGCAGAAACTGGACGTATGCATACTGGATATTGTATTCCGGGGAACTTGGGTTGCTTTTTTCAAGTTTACGCAACTCCTTATCAAATGTGTCCTTAGCATAATCCGGCCACTTCTTCTTTGAGGCGATTTTTCTAAATTTGTCAAAATCTTCCAGATCAGAGTCAATTCCGAGTTCCTCCTGAATTGTCTTTAATTGATTGTTCAGGTAATACTCTCTCTGCTGCTGGTCAATTTCTCCCTTGACCTTTCTTTGAATGTCAGCTTTGATGTCCAGGATGTCAATTTGCCTATTCATCATTTCGAGAAGCTTCATGGCTCTCTCTTTCAGGGAGTTTTCGCTAAGAAG
This sequence comes from uncultured Muribaculaceae bacterium, assembly GCA_964587275.1. GTDB lineage: Bacteria > Bacteroidota > Bacteroidia > Bacteroidales > UBA932 > CAZPLM01. The sequence continues at coordinate 594 of CAZPLM010000190.1, forward strand.
ATCAAATTTGTCGAGCGGATTGTCGATCTCCACACTCGAAGCAATAAAGTTGATCAGAAATTCAAATCCCTCAATATTTTTAATTGCAAACCCTGCCTCCTGAGGAAGTCTTGGCGTAAGCTTAATGATATGAAGGGCAGTATCCTTGATCGTACCTGCAAGAGCTTCTATGTCAGGATCATCCTTGTCGGGAACAATTTCAGGGATATATTTGACTGTAGCCATCATATAAGGATCTGTCTTTACTACTGAACTGATTGAAAACCTTCTGATACCCTGGATGATTGCCGTGATGGTATTATCCGGCATCTCCACGATTTTGATGATCTTTCCTACCGTGCCTATTTCAAACAGATCTTTATAGGCAGGATCTTCAATCCTGCTCACTTTCTGCGTAATGACTCCTACAAATTTATTGGAATTATTGGCGTCATTGAGAAGTTTTATCGATTTTTCCCTCCTTACAGGAATAGGTATTACTGTATCGGGGAATAATATTGCATTTCTAAGTGGAAGTACAGGCAATACTTCCGGAATCTCGGAATCTTTTAAATTCTGAACTGAATCGACGTTCATCACGGGGATAATATTGACGTCTCCTGCCTCTTCACCAAATATTAATTTATCTTCTATCATAACTTCTATGTCAATTTGTCAGTTTAATACTAAGATATTTATAAAAGTCAATCATTGTGCCAGATTTACGAATTATTGGCTGAATGAATTATTTTTAAAAAAAATATCATTAGTTTTTGAATATTAAAAAATTAAGGCTATTTTTGCAAGCCCAAGTTACATGAAAGGGTGACAATAAATAACTGATAATCAATATTAACCAGTATAAAATAATTTATTATGACAAAAGCTGACATTGTAAATGAAGTTGCTAAAGCAACGGGATTAGAGAAAATCGCCGTTCAAAGGGCTGTTGAATCATTCATGACAAGTGTTAAAGATTCACTTTCAAAAGGAGAAAACGTTTATCTCCGCGGTTTTGGAAGTTTCGTTGTTAAGAAACGTGCTAAGAAGACTGCACGCAACATTTCTAAAAATACTACAATTGTTATTCCTTCACACAAGGTTCCATCTTTCAAACCTTCAAAGGCTTTCGCCGGCAAGGTAAAGAACTTGAAATAATTAAATAATCAAACAAATATGCCAAGCGGTAAAAAAAGAAAAAGACATAAAATGTCTACGCACAAACGTAAAAAACGTTTGCGCAAGAACAGACATAAAAAGAAATAACCTTTGTGGCATTTTATTCTTTTTGTGAAGTAATTAATCTAAAGCTTGCGCTCGTTAGTGGGCCTGCTTTAGATTAATGTTTTTAATGACTAAATTGATGGATAAAGACCTGATTATCGAGATAGAGCGTTCGGAAGTTTCAATTGCACTTTTGGAAAATCATCGTCTGATAGAGTTAAATAAGGAAACCAATAGCGGTAAAAATTTTTCTGTCGGAGATGTTTATCTTGGGAAAGTTAAAAAGTTACTTCCCTCACTGAATGCTGCTTTTATCGACATAGGAGATGAAAAAGAGGGTTTTGTCCACTATTTGGATCTAGGTTTTAACTTTAAGGCTTTCGACTTCTTCGTAAAGCAGAGTAATGTTAATAAAGATTACGCCTCTTTTTTTTCAAGTGTCAAGATAAATGATATTCTTGAAAAGGAAGGGAAAATCGAGCGGTTCCTCTCTCCGGGACAGCCGATAATGGTGCAGATAGTTAAGGAGCCTATATCTACAAAAGGCTCCAGGCTTACAGCCGAAATTTCCATAGCGGGAAGAAATGTTGTCCTGCTTCCTTTCTCTGATAAAGTCAGTATCTCTCAAAAGATTACTTTAAAAGAAGAGAAAAACAGACTCGAAAGACTTGTCTACAGTATTTTACCAAAGAATTACGGAGTAATAATAAGGACAGCGGCCGAAGGTAAGAAGGCTGCCGTTCTTGATGCCGAGCTTAAATCCCTGATTAATAAATGGGAAGAATCCTGGGACAAGATAGCCAAATCGAAAGATATTCAGCTCCTGTTTACGGAAAATAGTCGCACAACAACTATTCTTCGTGATCTGTTGAATGACTCATTTACAAATATTTATATTAATGATGAGTCTGTATATGAAGAGGTTTGCGATTATGTTTCAAAAATTTCTCCTGAACAGGAAAAGATCGTCAAGTTGTACAGGAACAGTGATCCTATCTTCGATCATTTTGATGTAACAAGACAAATAAAGGGTGCTTTCGGACGTGTGGTTTCACTTAAACAGGGTGCCTATCTTGTTATAGAACATACTGAGGCTCTTCATGTAATAGATGTAAACAGTGGCATCAGGATTAAACAGCGTGACCAGGAGGACAATTCTTACGAGGTGAATGTGAATGCTGCCGATGAAATTGCACGTCAGCTTCGTCTTCGCGATATGGGAGGCATTGTTATCATTGACTTTATCGATATGGATAACAATGAGCACAAAAACAAGCTCTTTAAACACATGCAGGATGCTATGGCCAGTGACAGAGCTAAACATACCGTGCTTCCCTTGACAAGATTCGGCCTTATGCAGATAACTCGACAGAGAGTTCGTCCGGCAACTGAAATCAACACTACCGAGGTATGCCCGACCTGCAAGGGTACAGGGAAGATAGCCTCTACATTAGTTTTTGATGAAGTTCTTGAGAGACAGTTAGCTTATTATGTCAAGGAAAAGGAGCTGAAAAAGTTCACCTTAAAAGTCAGTCCCATACTTGAGGCATATCTGACAAAAGGGATTGTCAGTATTCGCAATAAATGGTGTCGTAAATATAAGTGTTCAATTAAAATTGAAGCTGATAGCGATTTTACGATCCTTCAGGCAGAGTGGTTCGACAAGACTGATGAACCGCTTTCAACATTTTCTGCCTGATCTCTTCCGTACAAAGATTCCCAATACTTCCGACGTGGGTGTGATGAAGCCCGTCAAGGCTCTTTTCCGAATTATTGACGAATGTTCCATTATTTACTTCAATACCTATCTTCTTATATGCTTCTCTAAACGGAACCCCATCTGTTACAAGCTTATTAACTGCTTCAACGGTAAATAGAAAGTTATATTTCGGATCATCTAAGATATTCTCTCTTACAATAATCCTGCTGATCATATATTCACTCATTTCAAGACACTTGTGCATTGTTTCCGTTACCGGGAAAATGATATCCTTCAGCAATTGATAATCACGGCGATAGCCATGAGGCATATTTGTGCAGAGCAGTGATATTCTGACAGGAGTGCTCATCATCATATTGCATTTCCCTCTGATTATTTCCCACAC
>CAZPLM010000191.1:0-3882 GCA_964587275.1 uncultured Muribaculaceae bacterium
CAGATATATCAGATTTTTTCCGAAAGAACACACTTATTATCTCTACACCGACAACACGTGTACAAGACTGCTTTCTGTAAGCGCCTTAATCTCATCTTTTTTCAAGGAATTCGATACGATATACATTGCACGGAAGGTGGCCGAAAAAGAAAACTGTCCTCCGGATGAACTGTTGGAAAAATGGGAGTGCAACGGAGCGATGGCCAGAGAGATAGGTACATTCATGCACAAGCAGATTGAAAATCATTTCAATAACAAAGAGTGTGCGGAGTCAATGGACTTTTCTTATGAAGGGAACATTATCAAATGCAATGAATCTATCAGCCTCAGTCACGAAAAGGAACTTTTTCTCGATTTTATTAAAGAAAACAAAATAAACCCTTTCAGGACAGAATGGAAAATCTACGACGAGGAGTTAAAAGTTGCCGGGACCATAGATCTTGTTTCCAGAGATGGGGACAGATTTGATATATTCGACTGGAAAAGGAGCAAGAAAATCGATCCTGTCGGACGTTCTTTCAGTTTTGGAATCAATGGGCTTGAACATATTCCCGATACTGTCTACTGGCACTATTGCATTCAACAGAATTTGTACCGTTACATCCTGGAGCATAAATACAAGATCAATGTGGGCACAATGAAACTCGTGGTTCTCCACCCTGACAATAACAAATATCAGTTGCTCAACATCAAAAGAATGGATAAAGAGCTTGATACTGTCTTCAGATATATCAAAGAAAACGGTATCCAGAAGTCATTGAATTAACCTGACAAATAAAAATACATAATATGAAACAGTTATTTCTATCAATCATCTGCTTTCTTGCAGCCACACTCGCATTCGGACAGAATTTTGACACCTACTCCCCGAAAGACGGTAACCAGACCCACCCCTGCATTATCTATATATACGGAGGAGGGTTTTCTGACAACAACCAGCGCGAGGAAAAAGTCGTGGAATTCTGTAAGACAATGGCTGATCATGGCTTTGTCACACTGGCGATAGATTACAGACTCGGGATGAAAGATGTCAAGGCCAAAGGTGTTTTAAGTATGATAAAGCCTGTACGAAACTCTATAAAGATTGCAACCGAGGATCTGTTTTCTTCAGTTGACTACGTACTTAACCATTCTGAGGAGTTGAAAGTCGATACCTCAAAAATTATTCTGGTCGGTAGCAGCGCCGGTGCAATCACAGCATTACAGTCAGATTATGCTTTGTGCAACAGGCAGGATGTCACTGCTGCAATACCGGATGATTTCCGTTTTGCAGGAATCATCTCATTTTCAGGAGGAATCTATTCAAGAGAGGGAAAATGCGACTATCGGGTACATGCCCCGGCCCCAACTCTTTTCTTCCATGGTACAAGCGACAGGCTGGTCCCATACAAAAAGATCGTATTCTTCAGACAGGGGATGTTCGGATCAAATGAAATAGTAAAAAGATTTGAAAAATTCGGCTATCCATACTGTATTTACAGATGTGAGGGATTAGGACATGAGGTCGCGGGCAGCTTCAACAGCCATGTTGATGTTGTATTGTGGTTTATTGATAATATGGTCTTTAACGGCAAGAAATTGCAGATAGACCTGCTTTACGATGATATGGACTATAACAGGGAGAAGATAAGCAGTATGAAGCCACAAGAACTCTATAAATAGGATTTTTTAATTAAATTTGTCGTTTGAACAATTAATGACTTGGCAGAAATGGCAGAAGAAACAAGACAGGTAGAGGGGAAGTACGATGAGAGCAGTGTTATCACTCTAAGCGATATAGATCATATCCGAAAGAGATTGTCGATGTATATTGGCAGAAGGGGTGATGGAAGCGAAACTATAGATGGTATATATATTCTTACTAAAGAGGTTGTCGACAACTCCATTGATGAATATACCTCGGGGTTCGGAAAACACATTGACATAACCCTTGAGAATAATACTGTAACAGTCAGGGATTTTGGAAGAGGCGTTCCTCTTGGCAAGGTGGTGGATGTTTCCAGTAAATTAAATACGGGCGCAAAGTTCGATGACAGGACATTTAAACAGTCTGTCGGATTGAACGGTGTCGGTCTGAAAGCGGTTAATGCTCTTTCAAGGCATTTTCTGATACAGTCGTTCAGAGACGGCAAAACTTTTTCAGCCACTTTTTCCAGAGGAAAAAAAATCGATGAATTCAGTGGGGAAACCAAAGAAAAAAACGGCACTTACGTAGAGTTTACCCCTGACGAGGAAATCTTCGGTGAATATCATTTCAACATAGAAACGATTGAGACCCTTATTCATAATTATGCCTATCTGAATGTTGGGCTGACCCTCTACCTCAACAATACGCCTTATAAATCTGAAAACGGACTTCTCGATCTGTTGAATGACAATATAGATGAAGAACCTCTTTACGCTCCGATCCATTTGAAAGGAGAAGATATTGAGATGGTCCTTACACACGGACACAATTATGGTGAAAACATCTACTCTTTTGTAAATGGACAGAATACCATTCTGGGAGGTACACACCTTGCTGCGTACAAGGAAGCTATTGTCAAGACACTTAAGAACTTCTACCAAAAAGATCTTGTTCCGGCCGACATAAGACAGTCTATAATCGGAGCCATCAGCATCAAAGTTCAGGAACCTGAATTCGAGGCTCAGACAAAGGTTCAACTTGGATCTAAAAATATGTACAAAGGCGGGCCTACGATTCTTAAATTCATAAGCGATTTCGTCGGCACCGAACTTGACAACTATCTTCACAAACATCTTGATGTTGCTGATATCATTCTTAAAAAAATCCTTGAATCAGAGAGAGAGAGAAAAGCTCTTTCCGGCATGAACAAAGAAGCAAAGGAGAGATTGAAAAAGGCAAGCCTTAACAACAAAAAGTTAAGCGACTGCAGAATACACTACAACGACAAAAATGAAAGGGCTGATGAGACGATGATCTTCATTACCGAGGGAGACTCCGCATCCGGCTCTATAAAGAAGATACGGGATACCTATACCCAGGCAGTATTCAGCCTTAAGGGAAAACCCTTGAACAGTTACAAGGAGTCAAAAAAAAGCGTTTACGAAAATGAAGAGCTTGCACTTCTTCAAGCTGCCCTGAATATTGAAGATGATATCAATAACCTGAGATATAATAAGATAGTGGTTGCGACAGATGCCGATATGGACGGAATGCACATAAGGCTGCTGTTGCTCACATTCTTTTTGACATTCTACCCGGAAGTTGTACGACTCGGCCACCTGTATATACTTCAGACCCCGCTCTTCAGGGTTAAAGACAAATCAGCAAATGTCTATTGTTATAACTCTGATGAAAAGGAGAAGGCAATAAAAAAGATGGGCAAGAATGCCGAGGTAACGAGATTCAAGGGACTTGGAGAAATCTCTCCTGATGAATTCAGAGGCTTTATCGGGAAAGACATCAAACTTGAAATTGTAAGACTTACTCAGGAAGATTCAGTTGCTGACCTGCTTGAGTTTTATATGGGTAAAAATCATGACGGCAGGCTCTCTTTTATCCGCAACAATCTGCGTTCAGATATTGACAATACAGAAGAAGCACAATAATGAAAAAGAAAATTTGCTATTTTATTCTTGTAAAGCTCATGGGCTGGAAGATAATGGAAGGGCCTGCACCTGAGGCAAAATGCATTATCCTCGGAGTACCGCATACATCTGTCTGGGATTTTATTGTCTCTTACTTATATTATTCCGCCGTGGGAGGCAAAGCGTATGTTATCATCAAGGGGGATTTCTTCTTCTGGCCTCTTGGCCCGATCCTGAAATCTCTTGGAGGGATACCTTTGTCAAAAGGGAAAGGCGTAAGCATTGCGACACAGGCAATTCATTCTTTCAAGGAGATGGATCGCCTCCACC
>CAZPLM010000192.1:0-1093 GCA_964587275.1 uncultured Muribaculaceae bacterium
TTGCAAGACAGAACAATGCTTACGATATTTTTACCGATGTCATGAACATCACCCATTACCGTGGCAATCAGTACCTTCCCCTTTTTTGCAAGATTTGCCGAAGAATTTCTCGCCTCTATATATGGTTGAAGTACGGCAACAGCGCTTTTCATTGCCTTGGCACTTTTAACTACTTGAGGCAGAAACATTTTTCCATCAGAAAAAAGAGTCCCTACCTTGTCCATCGCCTCCATCAGCGGACCTTCGATGATTACAACGGGTTCGCTTCCGCCTGCCATCGCCTCTTCGAGATCAACTTTCAGATAATCTGTATTTCCCTTGATCAATGCATATTGGAGTCTCTCATTAAGAGACCTTTCTCTCCATTCAGGGGCTTTTGATGTATTTTCAGAGGGGACGGATGTTTTGTTTTTAATTCTCTGAGCAAGTTCGACCAGTTCATCAGTTGCAGAGGCTGATGTATTAAGCACCACTGCTTCAGTTTTTTTCAGCAGTTCAGGATCAATCTCATCATAAACCTGCAGCATCGAAGGGTTGACAATTGCCATATCGAGTCCCGCATTTATCGCATGATAGAGAAATACAGAATGCATTGCCTCCCTGATGGGGTTATTTCCCCTGAATGCAAATGAAATGTTTGATACTCCACCTGATGTCTTGCATCCCGGCAGGTTGGTCTTAATCCATTTAACCGCCTTGATGAAATCAACTGCATAGTTGTCATGCTCTTCCATGCCGGTTGCGACAGTAAGTATATTTACATCAAAAATAATATCCTCAGGTGCAAAACTGGCCTTTTTTGTCAGAAGGTCAAATGCCCGTTGACATATTTCTATCTTTCTTTCGAAGGTAACGGCCTGTCCATTTTCATCAAATGCCATGACAATCACTGCAGCGCCGAGGAGATATATTTCAGTGGCCTTGCGCAGGAATTCCTCTTCACCATCCTTGAGGCTTATGGAGTTGACAATCGGTTTTCCACTGCTGTTTTTCAGCCCCTTCAGGATGGTCTCCCAATGAGATGAATCTATCATATAGGGGACCTTCGCAATGTCAGGGTCATTGTTGATATATCTGAGGAATGTTTCCATTT
>CAZPLM010000192.1:1103-3860 GCA_964587275.1 uncultured Muribaculaceae bacterium
AAGCATTGCGCTATCCATATTTATATCTATGATGGTTGCGCCACCCTCAATCTGATTGAGTGCAATTGAGGATGCTGCCGCAAGATCATGAGCCTCAATGGTTTTAAGAAATTTTGCAGACCCGGCGACATTTGTGCGTTCACCTATATTTACAAAATTGCTCAGTTTGCGGTTGATTTTGAGAGGTTCAAGGCCGCAGAGGGTCATGGTCTCATTAATGGCTTCGGAGGATGTGCCTCTGTTGTCGCAATAGGTTGGATATTCAAATTTTCTTGGAACAATACCGTTCAAAGCTTTTTTAATTGATGCGATATGTTCAGGTGAAGTGCCGCAGCAACCGCCCGCAATATTGATTGCTCCCTCATCGGCAAGCTGCCTGATACAGGATGCGGTATAATCCGGAGCTTCGTCATATAACCCCATTTCATTTGGTAGTCCGGCATTCGGGTAGAGACTTACGGCGCATTTTGCAAATCCTGCTATCTGTTCGGTTAGGGGGATGAGATCTTTTGCTCCGAATGAGCAGTTGAGACCGAAACTCATAAGGTCATATCTGGAGAGAGCGGTATAAACAGATTCAAGAGTATGGCCTGAAAGTATTCTACCGGTCTTGTCATTAATTGAGACAGAGACCATTATAGGAATATTCCCGGATATTTTTCGGATTGCGTACAGAGCTGCTTTTGCATTCAGCAGGTCAAAAATAGTCTCAACAAGAAGGAAGTCAACGCCTCCGTCAATTAAAGCAGAGGCTTGTTCGGAATATGCGGCGGCCAATGTGTCAAAATCTACAGGTCTGTATTCAGGATGGTTGACATCGGCTGAGAGGGTGAGCATTTTATTTGTCGGACCCATACTGCCGGCAACATATCTTTGAATTCCGCTTTTACGGGAGACCTCGTTTGCCGCCTCTTTAGCTATTACTGCTCCCTGAACGTTTATTTCGCGTACTTTGGATGTACAATTATAGTCTTCCTGTGATATTTTGTTGCCGTTGAAAGTGTTGGTGGTTATGATATCCGCTCCGGCGTTCAGATATTCAAGATGAATTTCTCTGATTATATCAGGAGCGAGAAGGTTTAGCATATCATTGTTGCCTAAGTATCCGGTTGAGGCAATATCTCGCCGTTGGAGCATTGTCCCCATTGCTCCGTCAAGAATCAATATTTTTTCTGTAAAATTCATCCTGTTGATTATAAAATCAAAAAATGAAGTGGTCCCAAGTTTGAAATACTTTTCGGGACCACTTCAACATTTTTCAAGAGGGCTTTTTAGCGAATCTTTGCAAATTCGATATCAGTGATTGCTCTTGATGCAAAGTTCTCGTTCTTGCCTGCTTTTTCAAGTTCGCTGTTTGCAGTCGCAGCATCACCCTTGCGGGCAGCGACGATAGCTTTCAGATAAGAAGAGCGTGGGCAAGAGCATGTAATAGCAGAAGAAGCTTTATCTAACTGATTTGTCAGAATGTAAGCAAGTCCTTCATTGTGGTCACCTGTACCGGCAAGCTTTTCAGAAGCTTCAGCGTATTTGCCATTGAGGATATCAAGAACAGCAGAGTTGATCTTGCCGTGTTTGCATTTAACGTTTGCAAAGTATTCAGCAGCTTTATCATTGTTGCCTTCGCGCATTGCGATAACACCGTATGCGTTGTTTACGCAGCAATTCTTCTTATTGACCTTGTCAAGCATATTTTTAGCATCTGAATTTTTGCCTTCGTCAAGATAAACACATGCAGCATTGAATTTTGCACGGTCGCTGTCGTATTTCTTAATAGCCTGTTTGTAGATATTGATCTTGGCGTCATTGTCTTTTGTCAATGTTGCAGCACGGAGAAGTGCTTCTTCGTCAAGAACGTCAATATTATTGTCAACCATAGCAGTCAACTCTTCAGGAGTGTAGTTCTGATATTCAACACTTGTGATGAATCTTGCTCTGCGGAGTTCAGGAAGAATATTCTTTGCGAGTGATTGATAAACGCTTGACATATTTTTGATTTCTCTTTCGCGGACGTTAGGATCGCTGTACATTGAAAGAACGCGGATGATAAGATCTTTGTCCTCAATTGTAGAGTTGTTTACAAGTTCCTGGAATCCTGCCCAGTCTTCACCGACACTCTTGGCAGTAACATCACCGGTTTCGAGCTTCTTGGTAATCTTGCTGAAAGCTTTGTTTGCAGAGCTCTCACGATTGTCAGAAAGTTTATTGTTCAAGCCTTCAGGTCCGTCCGGAGAAGCGTAAGCAACGATCTCTGTGCCTTTGATAGTGCGGCGACCGTCATTCATAATCTCCTTAAGTGAAGATTCAAAATCCTTGATGTCATCACTCTTAAGCTGTGAAGGACGTACAGTTGCGCTGTTGATAAGATAAAGAATCTGACCTTCGGTTGATTCAGGAATAACTTCCTGATATTTGTCTTTCATCATATCGTATACACCGCAAGTGCTTACAAGCATATAAGTGGTGTTAGCTCCATCTGCAATCTTGATGTCTTCAGGGAAAGCATATTCTTTGCTCTTGTAAATAACTTTGGCACGAGCTACGAGCTGTGATTTTTCCATCCCTTTAACGTAGTCGAAATGAACGGTTTCCTGGATGGTAGCACCATCTTCAGTTACAATTTTGTAGTTGTCGGTAACCTTTTCTCCCTGATAATAAAAAGGAGTGCCGGCTACTTCACCGCCTTGGTAAACGAGAACAGGGATAACTTCCAATTCTGCTTTCGGGTGGAAGTATTCTGCAGGGAATGTAACAGATACT
>CAZPLM010000193.1:0-3850 GCA_964587275.1 uncultured Muribaculaceae bacterium
CTCCCGTCTCGGAATATTCAACCTCTGTGAGAGTCCGAATGAAGAAATTCCGTATATGATACCGAAATTAGCTGTCTTTGCTTTTCGCCTCTGATCAGTAGTTACTTCATCTTTCGGGATTTTGAATATTTTGGCTGCAGTGGCGGCGTGAATATCGTCTCCGTGCTTGAAATCTGCAATAAGGCTCTCATCTCCACTAAGGTGTGCCATTATCCTGAGTTCTATCTGTGAATAGTCGGCTGATACAATGAATCCGTCCGCCCTTTCCGGGATAAATGCTTTTCTAATCTCGCGTCCCATTTCCGTTCTGACAGGAATGTTCTGCAGGTTCGGCTTTATCGAACTCAATCGTCCTGTAGCTGTCAGCGCCTGTGTGAAAGTTGTATGTACCTTTCCTGTTTTTGGATCTATCAATGAGGGCAGAGGTTCTATATAAGTGGATATGAGCTTTTTTAATGCCCTGAATTCAAGTATTTTGTTGATAATGGGATGCTTGTCCGAAATTGATGTAAGTGTCTCTTCATCGGTAGGATAATTATCCCTCTTATTTCTCTTGACGTTTGGATTCAGGCCAAGTTTTTCATAAAGTACTATGCCCACCTGCTTTGGAGAAGAAAGATTCAAGTCCGGTTCTTCAGCCATTTGGCGCACTTCATTTTCTATTTTCAGCATCTGCCCTGTCAGTTCCGTGCCATATTCCGCAAGTTGTCCTGTGTCAATGCACACTCCTGTAAACTCCATCGCGGCAAGAACATAGATCAGAGGCATTTCAATTTTCAGATACAGGTCCATCAGGCGGTTGTCCGTAAGTTCTTTAATCAGGAGAGGGGCGACCAGTCCGGCACCCACACATTCTCTGATTCCCTCATTCTCATCTTCCTTTTTTCTTTCTGATTCATTACCGGTATCTGAGGTTGAAGAAAATAGATCACCTTGAATCAACTGTTTTTCTCCCTTTTGTACATTCTCTTTGAGACTGCAGTCGAGATAGCTTTTTATTAGAAATTCTATTTTGTGTGTACGCTCTGGATTAATAAGATAATGCAGCAATTCAATATCATAAAGCTCTCCGGACACATTGATGCCGGCATTTTTCAATCTGTTCAGTTGAGATTTAATTGCAAACCCGATTTTCCTGATATTCCTGTTTTCCAGAATGTCACCTGCGCCAGGATCATTTAAAGAGAAAATATTATATTTTTTTCCAATTGAAAGGATCAACTCTCCATCATCTGTGATCATAAAGGCCGCCTCTCCGCTATCCTGAATAGATCTGCATAAGATTTCAGGGCTGCATTGCTCTATTTCGAGGCATTTTTCTTCCGGGAGGGCAGATGGCCGGTCCAAGCCTGTTGAATTTTCTTTCGGCAGCAGTGGAAGAAGTGAACTGAATTCATGACTGCCGAAGAGCGATATTACTTTGTCGTTTATGGTTACGTCGTTCTCGAGAGCGTGCTCATCAAGTCCGAGATCGATATCTGTTTTGATTGTAACAAGAAATTTGGAGAGTTGTATGTGGGGCTCTGCTTCTTTGAATGCAACCTGCTGTTTTTCTGGCAATTCATCCAGGTGCTGAAGGATGTTTTCGACACTTTTATATTTGGATATCAGTTTTTTGGCACCCACTTCACCGATACCGCGAACACCCTCGACGTTATCTGAGGAATCTCCCCAAAGAGTCAGAATGTCAATAATCTGCTCAGGATCATCAATCCCGTACTTTTCACAAATTTCTTTTTTGCCGATGATTTCATTTTCACTCCCGCTTTTACCTGGCTTATACTGATATATGTTGTCGGAGATAATCTGACCGAGATCCTTGTCAGGCGTAACCATATACACAAGAAACCCATCTCTTGCATACTGTTTTGCCATTGAGCCGATTACGTCATCCGCCTCAAATCCGGGTTTCATCACGACGGGGATGTTAAGTGCTCTAACTATCTCAATAAGAGGGTCAAGTGAGGCCTTTACAAGTTCCGGAGAGGCGCTCCTGTTAGCTTTATACTCCTTGCAGGCCTTATGACGGAAGGTTTCAGCAGGAGGATCGAATGCAACAGCAAGATGAGTTGGATGTTCACGTATTATCAGTTCAAGAAGGTACTTGGTGAACCCGAAAAGAATTGATGTGTCTTCTCCTTTTGAATTGATCATTGGCCTCCTCAGAAATGCATAATACATTTTGAAGATAAGGGAGTGGCCGTCTATCAGGAAGAGTTTATTCATCAGTTGGAGATTGTTTATCTGTTGCAAAGATAGTGTTTTTTTGAGGTAACTCCCTACCAAGCAAGAACTAAATAATGAGAATGAGTTTAATTAAGGTTTATCAGCTTTTTGACGATAATAGTTTTTGTTTTGAATTAATGTTTGTTTATTAATAACAATTTTTTATCTTTGCAAAGGTTTAATAAAATTAAAGTATGAATATAGACAATCTGTTATCTGCTAATGCAAAGAATATGAGGAGATCAGTGATCAGAGATCTTCTTAGCGTTGCTACAAGGCCTGAGATCATTTCATTCGCCGGAGGTTTCCCTAACCCATCTACTTTCCCTGTTGAGGAATTGAAGAAAATAATGGTTGATATCCTAAATGAACAGGGCGCTGCCGCTTTACAGTATGGAACTACCGAAGGAGATGTCAGCTTGAGAAAAGAAATTATCAAGCTTCACGAAGAGGATGGTATCAAAGGTCTTGATATAAAGAATATCCTTATTACTACTGCTTCCCAGCAGGCGATAGATTTGGTTTCCCGTATTTTTATTGATCCGGGTGATGTTGTTGTCTGCGGTCTCCCTTCATATCTTGGAGCGTTACAGGCATTTTGGTCATACCAGACAGAGCCTTACGGTGTCAAGGATGACGAAAGTCTTGATGACGCCATTGCTGCGCTGATAAAAAAAGGCAAGAAGATAAAGTTCATTTATACAATACCTGATTTCCAGAATCCTTCAGGCGTTACAATGACTGCGGCTGAAAGGCAGTATGTCGTTGATGTTGCAAAGAAATATGACCTGCTTATTCTTGAAGACAGTCCGTATAAACAGATAAGATTTGAGGGAGAGAGCCAGCCTACTATGTTTTCAATGGCTCCGGACAGAGTTATTCTGTTGGGGACTTTCTCAAAGACTTTCTGCCCGGGATTCAGACTCGGATGGGTTACTGCAGATACAAATATTATTGAAAGACTTATTGTTGCAAAACAGTCATCTGATCTCTGTACTCCGATTTTCAACCAGATGGTGGCAGCGCGTTATCTGGCTTCCGGAGCTTTCCAGAAAAATATCACCAATATCCGTGAGTTGTATAAAAAGAAAAAGAACCTGATGATCAGTTCTTTTGAAAAATATATGCCTGAAGGAGTCAACTGGACTAATCCTGAGGGCGGCCTGTTCCTCTTCCTGACATTAAAGAAAGGATATGATGCAAGAGAATTGTTTGATGTCGCTATTAAAGAGGACGTGGCGTTTGTTATTGGAGAGGCATTCCATTGTGACGGATCAGGGAAGAACACAATGCGTCTCAACTTCTCATTTGCGTCAGACGAACAGATCGTCGAGGGCGTAAAGAGACTTGCTGCGGCTATCAAAGAGTTGTATGCCAAACACTCTTAATGCATAGTATTTTATTTGTTAATAACAGGGTTTTGCAAAGGGCTGCCTATTTTGGCCGCCCTTTCGTTTTTTTTGCTAATTTTGTGGCTGTAAAATAATATGATTATGAGAAGAAAAATTGTTGCCGGCAACTGGAAAATGAATACTACGGTTGATGAAGGCGTTGAATTGGCCAGGAATCTTGTTTCAAAAATTCAGCAGGTACCTGCAGATGTCAAGCTTATCATTGCCCCACC
>CAZPLM010000194.1:0-3838 GCA_964587275.1 uncultured Muribaculaceae bacterium
TTTTCAGAGCCATTGCAGCCCTCTGCGGATAGACATTATGTAAATTGGTGTGTGATTAGCCTCTATTTACACACCAATTATGATTATTTATGGATTTTGTGTGTAAAACAGCCCATTTCACACACAAAAATTCTATTTTGCTGTAATAATAATGTCCTCCTTTCTGAATTTACCACTCCAAGCACCGTGTAACTTGCAAATAATAATCCTCATATTTTAAATTTTAGCCCCAAGGGGCATTTTTTTCAAAAGTATGTGCGTGAGAAAAAGGTCTGCGACTTGCCAACTGCCTTATGCGATCAACTATTACTTGAACTGCTGGAAGAAATCATTCCCCTTATCATCAACGAGGATAAAGGCAGGGAAGTTTTCGACTTCTATTTTCCAAATGGCTTCCATACCAAGTTCAGGATACTCAAGACATTCTACTTTCTTGATATTATTCTGGGCAAGGATGGCGGCAGGGCCACCAATACTGCCAAGGTAGAAACCATGATGCTTCTTGCAGGCATCCGTAACCTGTTTGCTTCTGTTACCTTTTGCAATCATTATCATACTTCCGCCATTTTCCTGGAAAAGATCCACGTATGAATCCATACGACCTGCTGTAGTTGGTCCGAATGAACCGGAGGCCATGCCTACAGGTGTCTTTGCAGGCCCTGCATAATAAATAGGATGCTCCTTCATATATTGCGGAAGACCTTCACCACGCTCAATTCTCTCTTTCAACTTCGCGTGAGCGATGTCACGCCCAACAATAATTGTCCCGTTTAAAAGTAGAAAAGTCGATACCGGATATTTTGAAAGGTCAGCAAGTACCTCATTCATAGGACGATTAAGATCAATCGAAACGCCACCTGAATACATATTACCTTTTCGCATTGACTCCGGGACATGACGGATCGGATCCTCATCAAGCTTTTCTATCCAAATACCATCTTTATTGATTTTTGCCTTGACATTTCTGTCAGCGCTGCAGGAAACCCCCATCCCTACAGGACAGGATGCCCCGTGTCGCGGAAGACGGATAACTCTTATATCGTGAGCATAATACTTCCCTCCAAACTGCGCCCCAAGTCCTATCTTATGAGCCGCATCAAGAAGCTTCTCCTCTAAGTCAATATCACGAAACGCGCGTCCAAATTCATTGCCCGTGACCGGCAATTCATCATAATATTTTGCAGATGCGAGTTTTACAGTCTTAAGGTTCGTTTCAGCAGAAGTACCTCCTATAACAAATGCTATATGGTAAGGGGGACAGGCAGCTGTACCCAATGTTTTCATTTTTTCAATAAGAAACGGAACCAGTTTCTCCGGATTGAGTAACGCTTTTGTTTCCTGAAACAGATATGTTTTATTTGCGGAACCACCACCTTTGGCAATAAAGAGAAATTTATATTCATCGCCATCAACCGCATAAATATCAACCTGAGCAGGAAGATTATTGCCTGTATTTTTCTCAGTGTACATATCAAGAGCTACAGTCTGGGAATAACGCAGATTATCTGTTGTATATGTGTCATATACACCATGATAGAGGGCCTCTGTATCCCCACCTCCTGTCCATACGTTCTGACCCTTCTTAGCTACAACGATTGCAGTACCGGTATCTTGACAGAAAGGCAATTTTCCATTCCTGGCCACATCTGCATTCATGAGCATCGTCAAGGCTACAGCCTTATCATTCGCACTTGATTCGGGATCTTTCAATATCTTGGCAACCATCGCATTATGCGACGGTCTCAGCATAAAGGAGACATCGTGCATCGCCTGTCTTGCCAACAGCCTCAATCCTTCAGGATCTACTTTAAGCACCTTTTTTCCATCAAAGTCAACAAGTTTTATATAATCTTTTGAAATAAGACGATATTCTGTCTTTTCCTGTCCAAGAGGAAACATTTCCTGATATTTGAATTCCATATAATATTGATATTTAATTTATTTCAACTTTTTCTCTTTTAATTTCCACCATTTTCCATCAGATAGACCTTCATAAATTCATTCAGATCTCCGTCAAGAACACCCTGTGTATCTGATGTCTCATACCCTGTACGAAGGTCTTTCACCATTTTGTATGGGTGAAGCACATAACTTCTGATCTGAGAACCCCACTCGATTTTCTTCTTGCTTCCCTCAAGTTCCTGCTTTTTAGCCTCCCTTTTCTTCAGTTCAAGATCATACAGATGGGATTTCAAGATTCTCAGAGCATTCTGCCTGTTGTCAAGCTGCGACCTTGTTTCAGTGTTTTCAACAACTATCCCTGTTGGAATATGCTTGACACGAACTCCTGTCTCCACCTTATTTACATTCTGCCCTCCGGCACCTGACGAGCGGTAAGTATCCCATTCAAGATCTGCAGGATTGATCTCAATCTCGATTGTCTCATCTACAAGAGGATAGACAAAAACTGAGGAAAAAGTCGTCTGACGTTTCCCCTGAGCATTAAACGGGGATATTCGAACCAAACGGTGAACTCCGCTTTCGGACTTTAGATATCCGAAAGCATATTCTCCCTCAAATTCAATAGTCACGGACTTTATACCGGCTTCATCACCTTCAAGTATATCAGAAATATGTACTTTGTAATCATTCCTCTCACCCCATCTGATATACATTCTCATGAGCATTGCAGACCAGTCATTGCTCTCTGTGCCGCCAGCCCCGGAATTAATCTTAAGAAGCGCTCCTAAATTGTCACCCTCACCGCTAAGCATATTGCGCATTTCAAGAGAATCAACTTTTTCACACAACTTATTGAAGGTCTCCTCGGCATCTTTTTCGGCATCTTCTCCAAAGTCAATAAGAACCAACAGATCCTCAAGCATTTTTAAGGATTCGTCATAATTAGATACCCAAAATTTAATGATAGAAATCTCTTTAAGAAGTTTTTCCGCCGACTGGTGATCATTCCAGAAATTGGCATCGAGGGTCAATTTCTGCTTCTCTTCAAGACAGATCTTTTTTGCAGGGATGTCAAAGACACCTCCCCAACGTTTCAATGCGCTGTTTAATCTCTTTTATTTGTTCTGATGTTATCATAAATAGCTTTAATTTCGTCGTATTTGTATCCGCGTCCTATGCCGAATCTGTAAAGTTTCATTTCTTTCTCTTTTTCATCTCCCCTCAGAGATTTGTATTTAGCCGTAATAAGCGCAGCAAGTCGTTTACCGGCTTTCTCTTCATCTATCTCATCAAGGGCCGTCATAATGACATCCGGATCTATGCCTTTCTTCCTGAGGGTATATTTAATTTTTATCTCACCCCAACCGTCAAGAGAACTCTTGTCTCTTACAAAAGCACGGGCATATCTCATCTGGTCAATGTATTTATCCCTGCAAAGTTGCAATATAATTTCGGAAGTGACAACAGAGTTCGCCTCTCCCTTGCATAATGCATTGATTTTCTTAATAATATCGCTTTCACAATATTCCCTTCTGCTGCATAGTTTACGCATTCGGTCTAAAATCTGTTCTCGTGTCATAAAATGAGTGTTAAATTAAAACCAGTAGCCGAAGCTCATATAAGCTCCCACCTTGCTTGTATAATCAGACCAGTGAAGATCGAAAGAGAGTGGTCCGAATTTCATATCGAAAGAATATCCGAGTCTGGCTCCCCAGATACCGTCTACATCAAATATTTCCTTAATGGCATTTGCCTCTTTGCCATAATTGATTCCGGCATAAAGGTAGTGGTTTCCACCTATCTGAACCCTGAGATCTGTACCTATAACACCAAGATAACTGCCAAAAGAATAGGCATTGTTTATGCCATAGAATGGCATTTGCTGCTCCATATATCTACCAAACTCATATCCACCCATCACATTCATATATGCAGC
>CAZPLM010000195.1:0-909 GCA_964587275.1 uncultured Muribaculaceae bacterium
GTCAGTGCCACTTCATTTACCGGAGGCGGCACTGAAATGGCCGTTTTTGCAGCATTTTCAGCTGTTGTGGATGCAAACAGGGATGCAATAACAAGTGCCGGATATACTATTTTATCAGTGACCAGTGGATCCAACACCTATTACTATGTACCAAATATGTTTATATACTTTGCCGGTTATAATCAGGCTGAAGGTGTAAATAATACCATTTGGCCGCACAGGAGGGGTTCTTATTATGCCTGCACTTCAGAGTTAAAAGGGACAAGTGGTACCACAATGTGCGGAATAGGCACCTGCTGCCACGAATTCGGACACACTCTCGGGCTGCCTGACTACTATGACACCGACTATACTGATAATGGGCAAGGTAAAGCTCTGGGATATTACAGTCTTATGTCATCGGGCAATTATAACAACAGTGGGAAGACGCCCCCTTATCTGGACTATGAATCGAGAAAAATGTTAGGATGGGAGCCTGAGGTAAAATCCCTTGCCAAAGGGAATTATTCAATTCAGTCATACAGCCAGGCAGTGGATACCTGCTTCAAAGCATACAAGATACCAACAAGCAACATGACAGGTGACGGAGAGTATTTCATCATAGAAAACAGGTCTCAAACAGAATGGGATGCTTACATTCCGGGGGAAGGATTGCTGATATATCACGTAGACAAATCGACAAATGCCGTCAGTGACAGTTATGTCTCAGATTACCCGACGGCCCAATCGAGATGGCTTGAAAAATACAATATTAATACATACAGTACCCATCCATGTTATGATATTGTGGCGGCTTCAACAGCCGGTATGTCATATTGGACTTATCCTGGTTCTTCTAATACTACTTCATTTACCCCATCTGACTGGGCAGGTAATATTGTTTTAGAATTAGGACATCAGATTACAGGA
>CAZPLM010000195.1:919-2856 GCA_964587275.1 uncultured Muribaculaceae bacterium
GTAATTCATTAACTGCATATTCTCTGACAAACATATCAAGGAACAGCACGACAGGGGCGGTAAGTTTTACAATTGCCAATAATTCCACATTTACGCTCTCCGGCAAAGTATATGTCGAAGGCACCGCTGCAAGCGGAGCTGTTGTAACACTGACACAGCTTGGATATGCCGATCTGGAGGCTGTACAGACGAAAATCACCGCTCCGACCACAACAAGTTATTCCGCAACCACTGCTTCTGACGGTTCATACTCATTTTCAACCGCTATGAATTCAGGAGATTACAGTATTACCATAACAAGCGGGACTACTAACGAAGTATTTTTCCTCAATGCCATCACCGGAGCTCAGACAAAAGATTTCTACATAGGAGAGACACTGGAGATCCATAATTACACCGGTCTTCTTGACAAAAACATCGGTGAAACTGGCCGTAATGGATATATGGAATATCTCCAAGATTCACTTTATTCAAAATATGAGGGTTACTCTATTACTTCTATTAAGTGTTATGGCGTTACAGCAGAATGTACAGATTACGGCGTATTCTTAACTGACGATTCCGGAGAGGTAACTTATATTAGACAAGTTGGGACAGGTAATATAACAACAATGAATATTAATGCGGATATCTCTGACTTGTCTCTTACTTTAGGCCCTTCATTTGCTGGTGCATTTGGGGTTGGCGTATATTTTAACGGAGTATCAAATACACCTAGTATTTATGCTCAAGAATTAACAGGGAATACAGCCTACTGTTATACTGATCTTGTATTAAGTGAAGGCTTATCAAATAGGTCTTTTGGTATTTCCATCACCCTCACCCCTCCGTCAGAACTTGCAAAGGAAAAAGGTGTAGTCTATATCGTGTATGATCCTACTGCGATGAATGCCAATTCAAGCTACACTCTTGCCTTGACATCACTTGCGACAAATCCAAGCGGATACGTATGGTATGTAGACGGTACACAGGTTTCCACAAGTGCAACTGATACCATCACACTCACTTCTGGCGCTCACACTATCAGAGCTGAACTGACCTACGCTGACGGCTCAAAAGAGACTGTCATTCAGGAAATTTATGTAAAATAAAAGCAGAATATTTAATAAAAATAAAGTCCGGCTAAAAGTGATTTTAGCCGGACTTTTTTATCTACTGATTAATCAGCAATAACCGTTAATTATTTGATTGTCCTTCCCGGATACTGCTTCAGGGCGATATCAAGGCATTTCATAGCAGCCTTCAGATCTTCTTCCTTTAGCACGTATGCTACACGTACCTGATTGTTGCCAAGCCCTTTGGTTGCATAGAAACCGGCCATAGGAGCTACCATTACAGTCTGTTTCTCATACTCGAAATCAGTAAGCAGCCACTTTGCGAACTTGTCACTGTCATCTACAGGAAGCTGAACAGCAGCATAGAATGCTCCCATTGGAGTAGGACAAACCACGCCTTCCATCTTTGAAAGAGCCTCAATGAGGACATCACGACGATGCAGATATTCCTTCTTTACAGCAGCAAAATACTCTTTTGGAGTGTCAAGTGCACCGAGAGCGGCAATCTGTCCATATTTAGGAGAACACAGACGAGCCTGAGCATAACGGAGAACTGCATTCATAACATCCTTATTTCTTGATACGATAAAACCGATACGAACTCCGCAAAGACTGTATCTCTTTGAAACCGAGTCAATAAGAATAGTATTATCTTCAAGACCAGGAAGATGCATGCAAGAATAGTGAGGTTCGTCAGTATAGCAGAACTCACGGTAAACTTCATCACAATAGATGAACAGCTGATGCTTCTTTGCAATTTTGCCGAGCTCGAGAAGATCCTCTTTCTTATAGAGACAGCCTGTCGGGTTACCCGGATTGCAGACGATAATGCCTTTTGTTCTCGGAGTAATCTTCTTCTCCACTTCGGACATTGGAGGAAGA
>CAZPLM010000195.1:2866-3835 GCA_964587275.1 uncultured Muribaculaceae bacterium
CTTCAGAACTACATCATTCTGCAGGGCGAAAGAGTTATAGTTCGTATAGAAAGGCTCAAATACAATCACCTCATCTTCAGGGTTGCAAGTAATTGCAAGCGCGATCTGCAATGCCTCGCTGCCACCGTTAGTGATGTTGATGCAATTTTCATCGACATCAATACCGATATTTTTATAATATTTGGCGAGTCCTTTGCGAAGTTCAACGTCTCCCTTTGAGTTAGGATAAGCAACGAGCTTCAAATCATTGTTCTTTACAGCATTCAACGCCTCTTTCGGAGACTCGATATCGGGCTGCCCGATATTCAGGTGATAGACCTTGACACCACGCTCTTTGGCGGCATCAGCGAATGGAACAAGTTTTCTTATTGGAGATGCGGGCATTTCGCCTGCTTTTCTTGATAATGTTAGCATGATAATATCTTTGTTAAATATTGTTAAATAAAAATCATTTCAATTGACCGTAAACAGCGAGCTGCTTCATAAATCCCTCAATTTTAGGCTGAACCATTCTCGTCGGGCAGTCGTAATTGTTGACAAGAATCGCAAATCTCAACAGCCCCCGCTCAGAATCGACATACCCCGCATAACATCTCACATTTGAAAGCGATCCGCTCTTGGCGTGAATAGTTGATTTTAATGACCATGGTTCTTCTTTCAGGACATTCTTCAGTGTCCCCTCTCTTCCAGGACCGGGCAAACTTTCAAAGTAATCTGCAAATTTATCATTTTTACTCATAAAAGAGTAGAAATTGCAGAAAAAACGAGGAGATACATAATTCTGTCTTGAAAGCCCGCTTCCGTCATCCTGAGTAAGGCCGAAAGTAGAACAACCGTTGGAGTTGAGATACTCTTTCAATGCCCTGAACGAGGCGTTGTAACTCCCCTCTCCGGCCAGAGTTTTTCCTATCATTTTCATAAAGGTCTCGGCAAAGAAGTTATTGCTTATCCTGTTAGTCACATTTACAA
>CAZPLM010000196.1:0-3804 GCA_964587275.1 uncultured Muribaculaceae bacterium
AAAAAACAAACAAGGAGAGATAGGTTTAACCTATATCTATGGCATTGGTCGCAGTTCTGCAAGAAAAATCCTCAGCGAATGCAATATTGATGGCACTATCAAGGTACAGGATTGGAATGATGACCAGATTTCAGCGATCCGCAGCAAGATCTCTGATAACTACAAAATTGAAGGTGAACTTCGTTCAACCGTTCAAATGAGTATCAAACGTTTGATGGATATCGGATGCTATAGAGGTATCCGCCATCGTCTCGGTCTTCCTGTTCGCGGTCAGAGTACCAAGAACAACGCCCGTACACGCAAGGGTAAGAAGAAGACTGTAGCTAACAAGAAAAAAGCAACTAAATAGGAGACTTGAATTATGGCAAAAAAGACTACAACAAACAAAAAGAGAGTTGTTAAGGTTGACGCTTATGGTCAAGCTCATATTTCTTCGACTTTCAACAACGTAATTGTCACATTGACAAATAGTACTGGACAGGTCATCAGCTGGTCTTCTGCCGGTAAGATGGGCTTCAGGGGTTCAAAGAAGAATACCCCTTATGCAGCTCAAGTTGCCGCAGCTGACTGTGCAAAGGTGGCTTTTGATTTAGGCCTTCGTAAAATCAAAGCTTATGTGAAGGGTCCGGGTGCAGGACGTGAGTCTGCGATTCGTACTATCCATGGAGCTGGTATTGAAGTTACTGAGATAATCGATGTTACCCCATTACCTCATAACGGATGCCGTCCTAAAGGACGTCGTAGAGTATAATCTTATGTTAGTAATTTTAATAAAAAGGAATTAGAATATGGCAAGATATACTGGGCCGAAAACAAAAATAGCCCGCAAATTTGGAGAACCGATTTATGGTCCTGACAGATATCTGGAAAAAAGAAATTATCCTCCAGGACAGCACGGTTTAGCAAAGAAACGTAAAAAAACTTCTGAGTATGGTACTCAGTTAGCTGAAAAACAAAAAGTTAAATATACTTATGGTGTATTGGAAAGACAGTTCCGCAATCTTTATTCAAAGGCTGCGTCAATGAAGGGTCAGACAGGTGAGAATCTTATCATTCTCCTTGAATCCCGTCTTGACAATATAGTTTATCGTTTGGGTATTGCTCCTACAAGAGCAGCTGCCCGTCAGTTGGTTTCACATTGTCATATTACACTTAACGGTGAAATCTGCAGTATTCCTTCGGCGATAATCAGACCGGGTGAATTAGTAGGAGTACGCGAGCGTTCAAAGAGCCTTGAAGTTGTTCAGGACAGTCTTTCTCGCGGATCTAACAAGTATTCTTGGCTTGAATGGGACAGCGACAAATGCACAGGCAAATATCTTAACGTCCCTGAACGCACGGAAATACCTGAAACAATTAACGAACAACTTATCGTCGAGTTGTACTCTAAGTAGTAAACTTGCTTTAAGCATAACACTAATAAATTAATAAAAATGGCAATTTTAGCATTTCAGAAACCGGATAAGGTAATAATGCTCGATGCAACCGACACTTTTGGCAAATTCGAATTCCGTCCACTGGAACCGGGTTATGCGACAACTATCGGTAATGCATTGCGCCGCATTTTGCTCTCTTCACTTGAGGGTTTTGCCATCACTTCAATCAAGATAGAAGGTGTTAAACATGAGTTTGATACTATTCCTGGCGTGATTGAAAGTGTTGTCGATATCATTCTTAACTTGAAACAGGTTCGTTTCAAGAGAATGGTAGAACAAACAGAAAGCGAAGCGGTTACAGTAACTGTTAGTGGTAAGCGAGAATTTACTGCTGAGGACATCTCGAAAAGTCTTAATTCGTTTCAAATTCTTAACCCTGAGCTTCATATTTGTTCGATGGAACCTAATGTGAAAATCATTATGGATATCGCCATCGGAAAAGGAAGAGGTTATGTTCCTGCTGAAGAAAACAAGGTTGAGAATGCTCCTATAGGAACTATTCCTATCGATTCAATTTTCACGCCTATCAAGAATGTGAACTATTCTTATGAAAACTGGCGTGTTGAACAGAAGACCGACTATGAGAAGTTAAATATTGAGATTACAACTGATGGATCAATTCATCCGAAAGAGGCTCTTAAAGAGGCTGCAAAGATATTGATACATCACTTTATGCTTTTCTCTGATGAGAAGATTTCTCTTGAGGCACCTGTTGAGGTTGAAAGCAAGGAACTTGATGAAGAGTCACTTCGCATGCGTCATCTCCTTCTGACAAAATTATCTGATATGGAGCTTTCTGTCAGGGCATTGAACTGCCTGAAGGCTGCAAATATCGAGACATTTGCCGACTTGGTTTCTCACCAGAGATCTGAACTGATGAAGTTCCGTAATTTTGGCAAGAAATCAATGAATGAGATAGATATGCTTGTCGATAGACTCAAATTGAGTTTCGGTATGGATATCAGTAAGTATAATATTGAAAAAAAAGAAGAACTATAGATTATGAGGCACAATAGGGCAATAAATCATTTAGGACGTAAAAGCGGTCACCGCAAGGCTATGATGTCAAACATGGCATCATCTCTTATTCTTCATAAAAGAATAGAAACAACGCTTGCAAAGGCAAAGGCTTTAAGAATGTATGTAGAGCCGCTCATTACAAAGTCTAAAGAAGATACAACTCACTCACGTCGTATGGTATTCAGTTATCTCAAGAGAAAAGAGGCTGTAACCGAACTTTTCCGCGTTATAGCTCCCAAGATAGCTGACCGTCCGGGTGGATATACTCGTATCCTCAAGACAGGTTTCCGTGTTGGAGATGCTGCAGATATGGCTATCATTGAGCTTGTTGACTTTAATGAAGCTGCTTTGTCAGCCGGCACAAAAGCTAAAGAGGCTGCCAAGAAACCTTCTACCCGTCGTGGCGGAGCAAAGAAAGCCGTAGCAAATGCTGAGGCAGAAACTGCTGCTGAGGCTTCGGAAGAGACGAAACCTGCTGAAAAGGCTTCAGTAAAGAAGGCTCCTGCTGCAAAAAAAGCACCCGCAAAGAAAGCTGAGGCTGCTGAAAAAGCACCTAAGGCAGAAGCAAAGCCAAAAGCACCTAAAGCAGAAGAATAATTCTTTGCAGTTTGCACAAAAGATGGTCAACCGACCATTCGATAAAAAGAGAGCAATCATAAATAATGGTTGCTCTTTTTTTGCCTGCTAACTGCCGAATGTGGGATAGTTGCCAGGGGTTTTACTTCGTCTCTTCCGGAACGTGTTTGTAGCGGAAGAAGATTACGAATAAAATTGAAATTACGAGGGCGTATGCGGCAAATATGTACCACGCGTGGCTCCAGCCTTGCATTCTTTCTATGCCGGTGAGAGTTGCCGGGACATAATGCGAAACGACTGCCTGTGCTGCAAGTGAGCCTAATGCGGCTCCGAGACCATTGGTCATCAGCATAAAGAGACCCTGTGCGCTGGAACGGATTGAAGGTTCTGTATTCTTATCTACGAAGAGTGAGCCTGAAATGTTGAAAAAGTCAAATGCTACGCCGTAAATGATCATAGAAAGAATGAAGAGCCATACTCCACTACCTGGATTGCCCAGTCCAAGGAAGCCGAAACGCAGTACCCAGGCAAGCATTGCAAGAAGGACAACCTTCTTGATACCCAACTTCTTAAGGCAGAATGGAATCATCAAAATACAGAAAGTTTCGGAAATCTGTGATAAAGAGATAAGTATATTGGAATGCTTTACTCCGAAAGTATTGGCATATTCAGGAACGCCACCGAAATCGCCGAGATATGGGTTGGCAAATCCATTGGAAATCTGTAACGCTGCGCCGAGAAGGAATGCGAAAATAAAGAAAAGGGCCATTCT
>CAZPLM010000197.1:0-1191 GCA_964587275.1 uncultured Muribaculaceae bacterium
GTAAAAATACAAAAAAATATTAACTTTGCACCCAATGCGGAAATAGCTCAGTTGGTAGAGCGTCGGCTTCCCAAGCCGAAGGTCGCGGGTTCGAACCCCGTTTTCCGCTCGGTCAATAAAAAAGAGGGCAACTAAATTACTTTTTAGTCACCCTCTTTTTTATTCTAAAAGTACCTGTTGGTTACTTGATATCAATAAGTCTTTGTGATTTCTTTTCGACCGTTTCCGCCTTTTTCGGCAATGTGATATAAAGAACTCCGTGTTCCACCTTTGCATCTACCCCGTTCTTTTCAACATCATCAGGAAGCATCATTGCCTGCTGAAATTTTGAATATGAGAACTCATGGCGCAGATAACGGGTCTCTTTGTTTTCTTCTCTGTTCTCGTTTTTCTTTTCCATTGAGACAACCAGGTTATCATCTTCGTCTATGTTAACTCTGAAGTCTTCTTTTGTCATACCGGGAGCTGCAACCTCAACGACATAATTATTTTTGTTTTCCTTGACGTTGATCGCAGGCGTTATTGCATTATTGTAACCATTTACGCGGTCCATCCATTCATTATCAAAAAAATCATTGAAAATAGATGGCAACCAATTTTGATTTCTTCTAACTATTGACATGATCATTTCCTCCATAAAAATAAGTTTGACATCATTTGTTTTAACCAGTGTTTTACAACCGGTTACGCTTGAATATATTTCAAATCACATACCAGTCGTAAAAATATGACACCTTGTCCGCAAACTGTGACAAATGACGAAATAATGACATAAAAGTGACTCCTACTTCCATTATTACAAGTTATTTTATTATTTTTGTATGTTAATACAGACTTAATTATCTTGATTATTATATTAAAGCCTGAAAAGGTTATTGCGGGCTTGTTTTATACGTTTAGCCACATAATAAAGGCATCATTTCTTCCGATAATCATCATATCGGCAGTTTTGTCGGTTATCTCCTGCAGCCCCCGGCAAAAATCAAACAATACCCAATCAGACTATGCGGAAAACAGGAAATATGTTGACAGCCTGATTTTTTCCAATCGAAACATTGATTCTCTCACCGTCCTGATCCAACGGTTCGCCGGCGCAAAAAACATCTGTGGTGAAACAGTGGCTTACCGTGAACTTGGCAAATGTTATCGTGAACATAATTATTTTAAAGAAGCCATTGACTGCCATCGCCG
>CAZPLM010000197.1:1201-3707 GCA_964587275.1 uncultured Muribaculaceae bacterium
CAAGAAGATATTCTCGGCCGACGGACAGGAGATTGCCATCGCCGTGAAGAAGAACTTGCAAAAAAAGCCTGTGACACTCTTGAAATAATACAGGCTCTGAATAATATCGCTACAAACTATCGCAGACTTGGGATCCTTGACGAAGGAGCTTCATATCATTACAAAGCGCTAGCATACTGTGAACAGTACGGTGGAAAAGAGCGTAATGCCATACTGAAGAGTAAGGTCGTCTCACTCAACGGTATCGGCAACGTTTATCTGACTCTCAATAATTACGATATGGCAGACAGCGTTTTTCATTCCGCACTTGACGGTGAACGCATTCTCAACAGCCCGATAGGACAAGCCATCAACTATGCAAACATCGGATCCATAAAAGAGAAAATCGGTGAAACTGATTCTGCATGGTTCTATTACAGACAGTCAATGCTGTTCAATAAAGAAGCCAAGTCCGATCTTGGGATTGCTCTTTGCCACACTCACTTCGGGGAACTTTATGAAAAAAGCGGCAATTTAGATAATGCTCTTAAAGAGTATGAAGCCGCTTATGACCTGATGAAAAGAAGCAGCGATGTATGGCACTGGCTTGAATCATGCATTGCTATTGCCCGTATTGAACTGAAGTTAAATAATTTAAATACAGCGCGGAGTTATATAGATTATGCGGAAACCACTGCAAAAAGAATCAATTCCCTTGAGCATCTTGCAGTAATATACAATCTTGATTACCAATGGTATAAAAAGAAAAATGACTACAAAAACGCATTGGATAAATATGTGTTGAGCAATTATTATTCTGACAGTTTGATTAGTGAAAGAAGCCTGAATCAGATGCAGAACATACGGATCAAATTCGAGCGTGATCGCCGACAGGGAGAAATTAATCTGATTCAAAAGAGTTATGAGGCTGAAAGAAGATCAAAAAGAGCTCTTATTATCGTGGCTTTTATAGTCTTTCTTTTTTCAATATCAGTAATTACGTTCTTGTGGTTCGCACTGAAAATGCGTCTAAAGAATCAGCAGATAATGCGAAAACTGGAAGAGACACGTACCACATTCTTTACAAATGTCACTCACGAATTCCGTACGCCTCTTACCGTCATTCTCGGGCTTGGACATGATATTGAAAACGGCAAGCCCATGAATGAAGAGACACTGCGTTCATCCGGAAAACTGATTGTAAGACAGGGAAATATTCTTCTGAATCTCATCAACCAGCTTCTCGACATTTCAAAAGTCAAGTCCGCAATAGGTGAACCTGACTGGCATCACGGGGATATTGTCACCTATTTGGACATGATCATTGACAGTTATTATGAGTTAGCGGGACAGAAAAACATTGAGATGCATTTCGCATCATCTCAGAGTCAGATAATGATGGATTTTGTACCGGATTATATCCAGAAGATCATTCGAAATCTGCTCTCAAATTCGATCAAGTTCACACAGCCTTTCGGCAAGATTTATATTATTGCAGAAAAAAAGAACGATTCTCTCGTCATTAAAGTATCCGACAACGGTAAGGGAATAGAACAGAATGAGATTCCTCACATTTTCGATGCATTCTATCAAGGGGACAACAGTAAGGGACAAATAGGTATAGGAGTTGGCCTTGCCCTTGTAAAACAGATAGTTTTGGCGATGAACGGTTCTATCAAGGTCACCAGTGCCCCAAAAATGGGAGCTGTATTTACAATAACTCTTCCGATTAAACATGGGACCAGGCAGTGGAATCCACTCAATAACACCTCAGAGATAAGCGCTCTTGATCTCAGTCTCGACAGCGTTAAACTTGAAGATAGCAATGATAGTGAGGAGAGCCTGCGAAATAAAATCCTGATAATAGAAGACAACAGGGATGTTGCATATTACATAGGAAGCCAGCTTCAGGATAAATACGATATATTCTATTCTCTGAATGGTGAAGATGGCCTGAATAAGGCCGACAATCTGGTACCCGATATGATCATTACCGATGTAATGATGCCCGGAATTTCAGGATATCAGGTCTGCTCCGCTGTTCGTAATTCAGAAATTCTTAATCATATTCCTATCATCATTATCACAGCGAAGAGTTCTGAAGAAGATAAAATCATGGGGCTAAAAGCAGGAGCTGACGCCTTCCTGATTAAGCCTTTCAACTCAGATGAATTAAAAGTCAGAGTAGAGAAGCTTCTTGAACAGCGCAGATACCTCCGCAAGAAATTTTCTGAAAATCTGCAGAACGGCACTATCCAATCATCCGAACTCTCTCAATATGAACAGGATTTCTTGAATAAATTTATCGACATTATCTACTCCGGAATGGGAAACGGGCAGACTGACATTGAATCCATAGCAGACAAATTCTGTATGAGCAGCGCTCAGTTCCGCCGCAAAGTTTTTGCCATAACAGGAGAAAATCCATCAGCTTATATTATGCGCCTGCGTATTTCGAGGGCTAAAAAGCTGATGGATTCCAGTAATGATCTTCTCATCGGGGACATCGCAGCCAAGTGCGGCTTTG
>CAZPLM010000198.1:0-3666 GCA_964587275.1 uncultured Muribaculaceae bacterium
TTATTTTCCTTGCATTTAACTGATCATAGAAATAAAATGCCGCAGTAAATCCACACTTGAAATACTCTCCGGTCACTGAATAATTACCACCAGCAACATATTCTCTCATTGCATCACGTTTGGCAAGTTCGGTTTCAGTCCTGTGAAGCCCATCTGTAACTATCGAAGTGTAGCCATCATCTGTTATTCGGGCATCAACCCCGTTTGCAGAGGCAAAAAGTGAAATGCAGCTCTTTCTTCCCAAGTTTACCGAAAGTGCAGCCCCTCTGAAAAAATTATTTTCATCACTTGATCTGTAAGGTGTTATACCGTAATCTTTCTTCATAATGGATGCCGGCATTCCTGTCACTGTCATTGGGAATGCCTTCCAAAGTACAAGCCCCTGCCCGAAACGGGCCGAATAATCGCCGATTACAACGTTGGCGATAAGAGCTCTTTCCGTTCTGTTTTGAGTGCTGAAACGGGCGAAAAAAGAGGCAAAATCAGGTAGATAATCAGGGCGAAGCTTTTCTCCGGCGTCGCTTTCCAATGTAAATCCTGCACTGAAAGAGCCATATTCCATACCGAAACGACCATAACAGGAAGCTCCGTCTTCTTCAAATTTCTGTTTATAACGGCTTCTCAATTCATATCTGAGCTTACGTGCTGTCGATTCACGATTATTGCCCACCTTTAATAATAAAGAGAGTTTGCGTACCAACTCTTCAGTAAATCCGTCAACAAATGAGAGTTCTGTAAAAGAACCTATCGACCCCGACTCTTTCCTGTAAGCAATGATACTCTCAATCTGAAATTTTGAAAGAATCAGGCATTTTTCCATCTCCTCTCTCGAGGCTCTGTTCAGATCAAGAGGATTTCTCGCCATTTCTCCGATTATTTCAAGTAACTCTTCCACCGATGACTCAGGACACTCCTCAGCCATCTGTTCTGCAATCTCAATGATAGACTCCGGCACTTCCTGGGCTGCCGTCTGCCATAGCTGCGATAAAAAAAGGAGTGCCGCAATTGCGGCACTCCTTCTGTATCTCACTCCTCGCCCCACAATCTCTCGCCTCATGATATTTCAATTTTAGTTAAGAACTTTAGTTTGTCTTGTATTTGTATTCGATTTTTGCCAAATCTTCGTTGGCCTTGATAATTTTCTGTTCAAGATCCTCTTTGAAAGCCTGCATTTTCTTCATATAGAACGGATCACCAACAGCAAGAATCTGCAGAGCCAGAATAGCGGCATTCTTTGCTCCGTCAAGAGCAACAGTAGCCACAGGAATACCTGAAGGCATCTGGACAATTGAAAGAAGTGAATCCCACCCTCCTATCGAGTTTGAAGACTTGATAGGCACTCCGATTACAGGCAATGGAGTTGATGCGGCAATAACTCCAGGCAAATGCGCGGCTCCACCGGCACCGGCAATAATGATCTTGATCCCTCTTCCAAGAGCATTCTTCGCAAAATCAGCGACCTGTTGCGGAACCCTGTGAGCGGAAAGTGCATTTATCTCAAAAGGAATATCCATCTGATCAAGGAATTCAGCGGAGGCTTTCATGACAGGCATATCGGAAGCGCTCCCCATTATTATGCTGACTACTGGTTTCATATATTTAATATTTTAATTCCGTAAAATTAGTGCTAAATTTGTGCTTTACAAAATAACTCTACTATGAATCGCGTCAAAATTTATGACAAGTATTTTGTCCCTTATATAACAAATAAGGAAATAACAGAAGTTATCGATAATGTCGCAAAAAAAATCAATTACGACTTCAGGGATACTAAAGAGATCCCTGTTATCATGTGCGTTCTGAATGGTGCGATAATGTTTACAGGCGAATTGCTCCAGCGTCTCGATTTTGAATGTGAACTCTCAAGCATAAGGCTTGCTTCTTATGAAGGCACCCATTCTACCGGAAAGGTTAAAGAGATTCTCGGGCTCAATATTGATATCTCAGGGAGAACAATCATAGTTGTAGAAGATATTGTAGATACCGGCAAGACAATTATCGACCTTTCAAAGTCACTCAGAGAAAAGGGTGCAAAAGAGGTTAAGATATGCACTATGCTCCTGAAGCCTGAAATTTACAGCCAGCAGGAAAAACTCGATTATGTGGGGAAAGAGATACCAAATCGTTTTATTGTTGGTTATGGCCTTGATTATGATCAGCTTGGGCGCAATTTAAATGAAATTTATGTTTTAGACGAATAAATATGACATACTACATTCTTTTCGGGCCTCCGGGTGCAGGAAAAGGCACTCAAGCCAAATTAATGGTTGAAAAATATAATTTACGCCATGTTTCGACAGGTGATCTCCTAAGAAAGGAGATGGCTGACGGCACAGAACTTGGGAAAAGGGCAAAGACTCTTATTGAGGGTGGATCCCTTGTTCCTGACGAAGTTGTCATCGGGATGATAAAAAGCGAAATACAAAATCACCCTGATGTTGGGGGATTTATCTTTGACGGTTTCCCACGCACTACGGCGCAGGCGGCAAGCCTTGACAAAATGTTGGAAGAGTTCAATCAGGAAGTTGGCTCCGTTATCTCAATAGCTATTGATGACAACCTTGTAAAAGAGCGCATCAAACACCGCGCAATGGAAGAAAACCGCCCCGACGACACAAAAGATGAAGTAATAGCCAACAGGATAAAGACCTACCATGAGAAAACCGAGCCTATCATCGGTTATTATAAGGCTCAGAACAAATATCATGAAATAAACGGCACAGGCACAATAGACGAGATTTTCAGAAAAATCAAAAATCTGATGGATAAATAGATGGCCGATTCCAATTTCATAGACTTTGTACGCATTTTTTGCGCTTCGGGAAAAGGTGGTGATGGTTCAATGCATCTTCGCCGTGAAAAGTATGTTCCAAAAGGAGGTCCGGATGGAGGGAACGGAGGTCGAGGAGGACACATTATCCTTCGTGGAAACAACCAGATGTGGACACTTATCCACCTCAAATATAAAAAACACATTAAAGCGGAAGATGGCGGAGACGGATCCGGACAGCTTAGAACAGGATCAAACGGTAAGGATATAATCCTCGATGTTCCATTGGGCACAGTGGCAAAAAACGCAGACACGGGTGAGATACTGTTTGAAGTTGTCAATGACGGTGAAGAAAAGATCCTCGCACAGGGTGGCAGAGGCGGCCTTGGCAACGACAACTTCAAAAGTCCTACCAACCGCACTCCACGATATGCACAACCTGGAGAAGAGGGTGTCGAAGCGTGGTTTATTCTTGAACTCAAACTTCTTGCTGATGTCGGTCTTGTCGGATTTCCAAATGCAGGCAAATCCACATTAATTAAAGTGCTCACAGGGATTCACATCCCTGAGGAGGGCGAGATTTTTGTGGAGGGTGAGCGTGTCAATTTCCGCAATCCTGTGCAGGCGCGGGAGGTGGGCATTGCCTGCGTTTATCAGGAATTGAATATAGTAAAGCTGCTGTCCGTAACGGACAACATCTTTATGGGTCATACAATTAAGAAAAAGAACGGGCTTCTGGACTACGAGCTGATGGACAGGGAAGCCCGGATGGCCCTGGATGCCCTGGGCCACTCCGAGGTGGACGTCCATACGGAGGCCGGTAAGCTGGGCATCGGCCAGCAGCAGATGGTGGAAATCGCCAAAGCCCTTTCTCTGAACGCCAAGCTCATTATCAT
>CAZPLM010000199.1:0-3648 GCA_964587275.1 uncultured Muribaculaceae bacterium
AATGTAATGTATAAGAATTGTCCTTATATCAGCATATTTCGCAATTGTATATGTATCCGGATCGGAGGTATCAATACCGGCACCCTTTTCAAGTAAATAACCCCCGCCAAACGCTCTGTAAGAAGTAGTTGCAACAGAATAGGTATTTGCAGGAGAAAACTCGGATCCATTCTCCATGGACTCGATAACCACTCTCTGACCAAACGGTTTGTTGACATACACTTGAGACCAAATGCAGAATCATAATTAAAAGAATAATTAGTGCGATTTATCCATCCGTCGTATGAGTATTCTAAATAATTTTCGATCTGCTCTCCCGTCATTTTTATCACAAATAACTGGTTTTCATAGGGATACCAGCTAAAAAGATCTTTTACCCGCAAGTCTCCTTTTTTAAGAATACTATTAGATCCATTCGGAGCTATCATTGAAATGTCGGCTCCGGAGACATCAAGTAAAACGTTGGATATGAAATTGAGACACGATGATGGTCCCCAAACAGCATCACCCATGTGAATATCTTCCGTTAATGTCCCAATAATTTTATTAGAATAGTCCCTGACTTTATTATAATCGTTACTGAACACTTTATCATATACCGAATCGACAGGATAGTCTTTCATTGAGTTAAGTCTGCCGAATGTGGATTTTGATACGACTTTCCCTTTTTCAATTTTATATTGAATAGTACATTCCGCAACATTCTCAGCCTTGCGTCCAGCGTTCAATACCAGAATATTACCGTTAGGGTTAGTGATGGTTTCAACA
Organism: uncultured Muribaculaceae bacterium; assembly: GCA_964587275.1. GTDB lineage: Bacteria > Bacteroidota > Bacteroidia > Bacteroidales > UBA932 > CAZPLM01. The sequence goes on from CAZPLM010000199.1 coordinate 769, forward strand.
TTTGCCTTATGATCATGTCCGTAAAATATCACATCAACATTCTTAATATTTCTGGCAATATATAAAAGAGGATTTTCAATATCAGACTTTATGCCTTTTCCGTGTCCTCCATGAATACAGAGGATTACGAAATCCGGCTTTTCTTCTGCAATAACTTTATCGACAATGCTTTGTGCAACTTCATCGACAGGCATCACATTATATCCTGAATATGAATCAGAAGAGATCCACTGCTTGATATTTGCATTTGTCATTCCAATCACAGCCAACTTGACACCGTCCCTTTTTAAAATAGCGTATGACTGAAAATATGGTTTCCCCTTATTGTTTCCGCCTGTACAAAACGTATTTGCAGCAAGATAATTGATATTCTTATCTGTTCTAAATTTGTCATAATTAGAATGTCCGGCTTCAATATCATGATTACCCACAACAAGCGCATCATATTTCAAGTACTTGACGATTTTCCTACATACATGTTCAGAGGTAGTATCAATATAGTTATAGTAGAAAGAGGCCTCAGTCCCCTGAATATTATCTCCTATATCAAGCAAAACGAACTCATCTTCACTTGCTCTTTTCTGTTTTACAAATGATGAAACATTAGACATTGAATAGTTATTCGACCCGTCGTCATTATAGTGTTTATCGAAATAATTGCCATGTACATCTGTTGTGGCGCATATTGATATCTTATGCTCCCCATCTTTGGAGGTATCACATGAGGCGGAAAGAATAATTCCGGACAAAATGGTGCAAAAAATCAAAAATCTATTAACTATATTCATTAATCTGTTTAATTTAGGTTCATTTTAAACGAGTCTGCATCAGCCCATGCAGGAAATTTTTCTCTAAAAGAGATGAGTTGATCAAGCTGCAAATCAGCATAAATAAACTCAATACCATCTATCAGGCGTATTTCTCCAATGTTGTTACCTTTTGAATCAATTATCTGAGAATTACCGTTATATTCACATACCGGATCTTTACCAACCCTGTTACAAAATGCAAAAAAACTCACATTTTCGATAGCCCTTGCCATAGAAAGGGCTTTTGCGGCATTTATCCGCACATCAGGCCAATTTGCAACATTGATCATCAGATCATAAGCCTTTCCAACATTCCTTGCCCAAACAGGAAAACGCAAATCATAACAGATCGAAAGGGCGATTTTCCAGCCGGCATATTCAACCACACACTGATTTTCGCCGCAAGTATAATGTCCAGTTTCACCGGCCATCGTAAACAGGTGTCTCTTATCATATTTTGCAATAATCCCATTCTGCGTGACAAAATATGCTCTATTATACACATATTCACCGATTTTCACGGGCACTGATGCTACAAAAGCACATTTATATTCTTTGGCATTTTTTTGAAGCCAGGAGACAGATGGCCCATCTTCACCCTCCGCAACATCCGTATTCATTGTAAAACCGGTAGTATAGAACTCCGGAAAGACAAAAATATCAGGGATGCCGAATCTGTCACAATAATCATTTACAAGTCTGCCGTATCTCTCCAGATTTGCCGACTTGTTTTCCCATACGGGATCTGACTGACAAAGTACCAACTTCATTTTTTTATTTTATCTACAATTAATGCTATAGCTCCATCACCTGTCACATTACCTGCAGTTCCGAAACTGTCCATTGCAATATATAAAGCAATCATAAGACCTTGAAGAGTGGGATCGAAGCCGAGCATCGTGGCAATAAGTCCCAATGCCGCCATTATCGCTCCGCCAGGAACTCCGGGAGCTGCAATCATTGTTATTCCGAGCATCAGGATAAAGCCGGAATAAAGTTCTACTCCACACGGCATTCCCATACTCCAAGAAATTGCATAAGCGCAGGCAACTATCTTTAAAATGCTGCCTGACAAGTGAATTGTTGCACATAACGGAATTACGAAATCCGCAACCTCAGGTCTTACTCCGTTTTTCTTTGTCTGTGCAAGAGTAACAGGAATTGTCGCTGCGGAAGACTGAGTTCCAAGTGCTGTAACATAGGCAGTCAGCATAGTATAAAGAGCCTTGAAGGGATTCTTGTGTGCAACTGCAACACAAAATTGGAAAACAAGGAAAATAATATGCATGGCAAAAATCACCAGGATGACTTTCAAAAACATACCCATCACGACTCCTACCTTTCCTTCGGATCCGATCTGTAGAAAAATACCAAAGATATAGAGTGGCAGGATGGGTATGATAGCCCCTTTTATCACTACATTTATCAGGTCTCTTGAGTCAATCATTATTTTATTAAAAGTATCACCTTTTACAGCTGTCAGACCAAGTCCCACAACAAAGGCAATCACAAGCGCTGTCGTGACGCTCATCACAGGTTTCATCTCAATAGTGAAAAATGGCAATATGCCGCCCGCCATATCAATATCTTTCAGCCCTTCTGTTCCGGAAAGAATCATCGGATAAGTCCATTGACATGTAAAAAAAGAGAAAAAGCCGGAAAGTATGGTTGACAAATAGGCAATACCGGCCGTAATCAGCAATAACTTGCCGGCACCTGTGCCAAGTTCAGTAATTCCAGGAGCAACCAGCGCGATAATAAGGAAAGGAATGATCAATCCGAGAAAACTGCCGAAAATTGAATTAATCGTAACGAAAAACCTCACAGCCCAAACAGGCATAAAAAATGAAAAGGCAATACCTAATGCTATAGCAATAAGGACCTTAGGTAATAGTCCGATTTTTTTCAACTTGAACGCCATCTTTATCCCCCTGTTAATTATCAGCTTCTGTCTTATTTACTTCAACACCATTATTGCCTGAAGCAGTAGCCCAGGCCCTGTTCATTGTTGCCGTATTGAATTCCATTGCAATATGACCCTTTGAATCAAGACATATCACACCTCCGCCTG
>CAZPLM010000200.1:0-3633 GCA_964587275.1 uncultured Muribaculaceae bacterium
CTGAAGAAAAGATTGAAAACCGCTCTCTTCTCCCTCATCCCCTCGTCATAAAAAGACTTTCCCATCGTGTACTGGTACTTGTCAGAGCAATATGAAATATTAATCATTATTGCAGACTATTCTGTTACAATATCTTTATTTACATTTTTAGACCCCGCAACAGCATAGAGCAGCATCAAAACCATTCCACCGAATATTAGCCAGTAGCTGTTCATAAAGCCTGCGCTGTCTGCAATAGCACCCTGAATAATAGGGAGAACTCCGCCGCCACAAACCATCATCATAAAGATTCCGGAAGCCATTTCAGTATATTTACCCAATCCTGAAGCTGCAAGGTTGAAAATACTGCCCCACATGATTGATGTGCACAATCCGCAGAGTACAAGAAACATTATTGAAGTGGGTACTACCTGAAGTCCGAATGAAAGATTTGAATTGAATACCGGCATCTGTACAGTGGCTGAAGGATCGATAAGAATTGCAATCAAAATAAAAATCGCCCCGATTGTAGTAGTTGCAGTCAACATTGCACGGCTTGAAACCTTTCCTCCCACAATACCACCTATGAGACGGCCGATAAACATAAGAAACCAATATGTTCCGCATAATGTCCCTGCAATTGCAGCATCCATTGCGAGACCACCTTTTGCAACACCTTCGGTCATATAAAGATTCGCAATATTGGGAATTCCAACCTCTACACCGACATATATAAATATCGCGATGATCCCGAAGACAAAGTGACGGAAAGACCATGCACTATGGATCTCTTTTTTCTTCTCCTGCTTTTTGCCTTCAATTCTGACAAGATGCGGCTCAGGTATCTTTGTGCAGAAAAGAACAATAAATGCAAGGACAAAAATACCCATAGCTATAAAAAGAGCGGGATTTGCGTCAGAAATCTGATTATCCTTCATTGACGACCCAATGAGGTATCCGACAAGTACAGGAACTATTGTGGCGCCTATGGAATTGCAGGCCCCCCCGAACTGAATCAGCTGATTTCCCTGCTTGTCGTTCTTTCCCATACAATTCAGAAGAGGATTGACAACCGTATTCAACATACACATTGAAAAACCGGAAACAAATGCTCCAATCAGATATACAACAAAACTTTCAGCGACACCGGAAAGATAAGTGATGCCTACTCCAACGAATCCAACGGCCACAGCGCTTAAAGCGGTAAATTTGTAGCCCTTGTTTTTCAGCATAATACCGGCAGGAATACCCATGCATGCGTATGCAATAAAGTTGGCAAGGTTTCCGAGTTGCGACAAGAAATTGCTTGCCTCAAACTGGCTTTTGACAATAACACCAAACGGGTTCTGAAGCCCTGTCACAAAAGAAATCATAAAGAACAATGCGAACATTATCGCTATTGGCAATGCAAAGTTCTGTTTTTTTGTATTCGTCATAATATTAAATAATTAGTAGTTGCTTTTCGGGTAATTTTTTATTAAAAATCTTTCAAATTTACGAAATGAAATAGAAACTGCCGACATTAATCGCATAAGTTTTAAATTTTTTTCCAATTTTGCATTAAATACAATTAATAACATTATCAAATATGCGTAAAATATCATTTATACTTCTTTTTGTACTCTTTTTTAGCGGGATTACATCTCTTTCAGCTCAGACTCTCAAGGAAAAACTTGAGACTCTGCCATCAGTAAAAAAGATCGAAATTCTTGACAATGAGGCTTTCCCTGAAAAATACCTGCTCTATTTTGAACAGCCTATCGACCACAGAAATCCTTCCAGAGGAACATTTCTCCAGAGGGTGATAGTCGGAAACATCTGTTGCGACAGCTCAAGTGTAATAGTTACAGAGGGCTACGGAGCAGCTTATGCCCTCAGGCCAAAATACAGAGATGAATTGTCATTGCTGTTAAATTTCAACAATATTGTCGTTGAACATAGATATTTCATAGAATCCTGCCCTGAAGGGTGCGACTGGACATATCTGAATGCTGAAAATGAATCAGGAGATCTTCACAATATCATTACTGAACTTAAGCAAATCTATCCACACAAATGGATTGGAACAGGGATCAGCAAGGGAGGTCAGACAGCGACTTTCTACCGCGCATTTTTCCCTGATGATGTGGATATCAGTGTTCCTTACGTTGCTCCGCTCTGTAGGTCAGATGTTGACGGCAGACATGAGCCATTTATCGAAAATATAACCGGCACGCCTGAAGGAAGGGAAAAAGTAAAGGAATTCCAGATTGAATTTCTCAAGAGAAGAGAGGCTATTCAGCCATGGTTTGATTCTCTCTGCACCGCAAATAAACTTGAATTCAATATTCCATTGAATGAAGTGTATGACTACTGTGCTCTTGAATTTTCATTCTCATTCTGGCAGTGGGGCACACCTGTCAGTTCCATTCCAGCTCAAAACGCTCCAGACAGAGAGATATTCAACTATATGATGCAATACTGCAGTCCGGATTATTTTGTCAAGGAGTGTGATACCACACCTTTCTTCGTTCAGGCTGCAAAGGAACTCGGATACTATGGATATGACACAAAACCATTCAAAGAGTATCTTGTTATCAGGAATGCAGATGGATATCTTCACAAACTTTTCTTACCGGAAGGCCTGAATGTCAAATTTGACAAAAGTCTATACAAGAAGATTTCCAGATTTTTGAAAAATGGTGACAGCAAAATGCTTTTCATTTATGGCGAATATGATCCGTGGTCTTCCGTTATGGTCAGCGACCCTCACCGCGAAAACATCAGGATATTCGTTGATCCGAAAGGGAGCCATCGTGCACGTGTACGCACATTCCCTGAAGAGACTCAAAAAGAGATCATGGGCATCTTAAAGGGATGGCTATATAATTAATCTACATGACAATAAAAAGGCGCAGACATTTTCAAAAACGTCTGCGCCTTTTTATTGTCAAACGATCAGCGAATGTCGAACTTCCATTCGATGATATTCTCATATTCATCTCCGCATTTAATCGGGGAGAATGGAAAATCAGGGTGATTGGGAGAATCAGGAAAAGCCTGACATTCAAGAGCCACGCCATCATAATCCTCAAATTGAACGCCATCACGGGAGACGGGAGAACCAGCAAGCCAGTTGCCTGTATAGATTTGAATACCGGGTTGATTTGTTCTTACAACAAGACGTCTGCCTGACACGGGTTCATACAATTCTGCCACACGTTTAACAACCGTAGGATTATAATTATCTACTACCCAACAGTTATCATATCCCTTTCCATATTTTACGGCATCAAAATCCGAACTCAGGCACTCTCCGAGCCTGCGTTCAACAGTGAAATCCATCGGAGTCCCCTCAACGGAAGCCAACTCTCCGGTAGGAATAAGTGTTTCATCGGTAGGAAGATATTTTGAGGCATACAACTTGAGAAAATGTCCACGGATACCCTTGTCTTCGGTATTGTCATTTTTTACAGCAATAGAAGAAGTACCCTTCAAATTAAAATAGACATGATTTGTCAAATTCACAATGGTCTCTGTATCTGTTTGAGCCTTAATATGCAATACAAGTTTATCATCGTCGCCGAATGAATAGATTGCTTCTATCATCACGCTTCCCGGATATCCGGCATCACCTTCCGGACTGAAGAGAGCGAATGAAACGCCAAGAACTCC
>CAZPLM010000201.1:0-2678 GCA_964587275.1 uncultured Muribaculaceae bacterium
TGTGTTTGCTCCGCAGTTACAGATGTAGTACGTAGACACATCAGCAACGGGAAGAGTTATGGTCACAGAATCATGGATGTTATCCATCTTTTTTGCAAAAATAGTGTTGTTAATTATTTTTATGCCTGCTCCGGCAGCATATGTAATACCGGCAATGTCAGAGATTTGTTCAGTTACCCAGGCATGAGTGGCGTATAATGACAAGTCCTGATGTGCTGTAAGAAACCCCTGCGCGGCGACCCAGTTCTCGGTGGCATACCCGGAAAGATCTGCACTTGTCAGATAGCCTTGTGCTGCGACCCAGCTCTCGGTGGCATACCCGGAAAGAGATGGTATCCCTGCCTCAATGGCCGCAAGTGTAGCATCCAGTACTTCGACATTCTGATTGTTAACAACAGCTACAATTTCATTAATTTTAGACATAACGTTGTTAAACTCCACTGCCGTGAGTTTACCTCGTGCTGTTGCGCCATTATCTTCTATCTTGGTCAAGATGCTAAGAACATCCATGATTTTACTATTTAAATGCTGTTAAAATGACATTGGTAATGAGTAAGGAAATACGGAATTTGTAATATCCGCTTCGGTCACCTTTCCTCGCGCAAGAGCGTGAAGGATGTGAGGTAGATCATAGCGAGCAATGCTGGCATTGCTCGCTATGACGGTGTGCAGGACGGCAGTCTTGCGAATGCCGTCTTCCACCGTCTGCGAATGCAGATTTACCTTAATGCTATTTGCCATAGAATAATGTCTGTGCCGCAACGAGTACCGTTTTAATCATGGTCGCCCTGGATGCAACGGCATCTTCCGCGACTATGTTAAACATAACGCGTTTCGTGGTGAATTGCGCAGCAGCTACTCTAACATTAGTAGTAGAGTTAGTTATATCTGCCTCCATCGAAATTTTGGCTGCTTTCTCGTCTTGTGTAACAGCATATTCATACTTGTATCCATCAGTCGACTCTGTGTACCTGTTAACAGTTTTGATTGAAATTTGTTCCATATTGGTTTTATTTTAAAAGATTAATAATTGCTCTTTTGATTGATGCCTTGAGGTTCGCACCTTTAATTACCGATACGAGTGCGTTAACATAGTTATCGGGGATTGTCACTTCGTCAGTGGAATTGTAAATAGTTCTCGCCAAATCCTCCCAGCCTATATCCATGACAGCTGCGCTATCGTACTTCATAAGATTGCCGATATGCTTCGAGAGATTAATTTCAGAATTGTGGTTATTGTCCTCGTCTTCAAAGGACGCGTAAAAAGTGATTTTAGTAAAGTTGATTTTTTTCATGATATTTTAATTTGATTAAGGTTTTGTTAGTCTGAATGCCTCCCAGCCGTATGCCGTGTAAAATAGCAGACAGGCGTGACCATCGTAATCACTACCGAGTGTAATTGACGAATTTGCACCGTTAGTATATATGCTATTACCATTACCGCTTATTGTAACCTGTGTTGTCCTTTTTTTGATGAGAAAGCATTGATATATCGTCGGAGAGGATGGAAGAGTTATAGTTATGTTAGATGTGTTATTACATATAATAATAGGTGAGTCTGTGTTTGCGAGTGTTCTATTGTTAGTTACAAATGTGCTCTTTATGCGTAGTGCGGCTTGTATCGATACAGCGCCGTAAAAAAGACTAAGTCCTTGAGCGGTCAATGCTGTCCCTGAGGAATTAAGTAGACTTGTAGCATAGCCCGAGACAGTGAATGATTCAGCAATGATCACATCACCATTACCGGAACTATCCTTGCCAACCGTAAGAGCACCACGTACAACGCAATCATCAAGATAAGAATTGGCAATTACTGCATTATCAGCGTACATGGTACCATTGCTGGCAATTTGAAATGTGTTGATACTCGTATATCCTGCGAGGTTAATCTTGTCAGCTGTGATTGTAATTGTGCTGAAATAATCTTCAACCGCAGTAATATCTATGTATCCGGCAGCAGAGCCGGCAGCGGCGAACATCGTTGCAAAAGATGTCGTGCCTGTTCCGGAAGCCAACACAAGCCCTGCAGTATTAGCAAGACTACCGTCTGCGTTAAATTTCTCGCTCTGAAATGCTGCAAAATCTGCAGATAAAACAAGTCCTGTTGTGTTAACAAGGCTGCCGTCAGAGGCGAAATGTGCAGTTTGAAAAGCCGCAAAATCAGACGATAAAACAAGATAGCTCGTATCTGCAAGCTGGCCGGATGAATTAAATTTTGCCGCAACAGCAGTGACGCTGTTATTTAATGTCACAATAGCAGACGCATATGTTGCTCCATCATTGAGTGCTTGTGATGCGTCCGCCTGTGCAGCATCGGCAGCACTCTGTGCCGCCTGCGCAGCTGAAAGTGCACTCGAAGCATTAGTAATAGCAGTGCCGGCACGGTTGTAAGCACTATTTGCGTATGAATATGCACTGTTCGCGCGCGTTTGGGCAGCAGTGGCAAGCGCATTTGCTGCATCTGCAGCATCATGAACGGTCTGAATGTCTTCCGCGACCCCCAAAAGGATTTCATTGCCAAAATTTGTAATAAATGCCCGCGTAATCGACGAGGATGGTGCCCAATGTTCTATTGAGAATACCTCGCCGACGGACTTAGACACCTGACATACCAACAATTCATCATTGTATATATAAGTACCGTCACCATTATCCCATACGGCATTAACCCATAGATC
>CAZPLM010000201.1:2688-3628 GCA_964587275.1 uncultured Muribaculaceae bacterium
CGTCATATACAGCGCTGTCAAGGGGTTGCGCGACGAAGACACGTCTTTTACCATTAGCCGTGCTCTGTGCGCTTGCCGCTGACTCAAGTGCTGCAAGTGTATCACTATCTGTGATTCTTTCCCAACTGTATGTTATACCATCCGCATTAACCGTTTTCGTAAACATATATGCCCTGCCGCCACCAGCTGCGGCATCGACAGAGCGGTTGTAAAACACATCGCCGACATGTAATTCCTTCAATGCTCCAGTTGACCATAGCGTATAAGGCTCATTTTCTAGAGTTGGAATATACGAGTCAAACCATATAGTGTATTGCTGATCATCTCCGACATCGATGCCGTCAATGCGTGTATTAATTCCAGCAATTATATCATCGTAATTATCCCCTGAAGCCTCATTATAAATTTTCGCATATATCTTACTCTCAGTTGGATTCAAGTCTATGCGTGGTGTTGGCAGGACATAGCTGCTAATACCCTTATATATTCTAAGGAATGGCGCGCCTGTTCCTGCAGATGCTTCAATAATAGCATTCTGGCGACTTGTGTCGCTTCTGTTACCAAGTTGGACAATATGATCACCTGCCACTGGTGCATCACTGCTTGCTGCGCAGTCTGATATGCTCAGGTCTATGTAGTTGCTCCCAATAGACAGGACTAATCTCCAGTATAAGTGATTACCTGCCAGGCCATTGGCCTGAGTAGACAAATTAAATGTCTGGCAGAGAGCCTGGTCATCGGCGGCAAATTGATTGTAAATTACCTGGCCGTCATCATCTGCAGTTTTAAAGAAGCACCTATAGTAAGTGTCATAAGTCTCCACCTTGGTACAGATCATCGATGCCGGGGTGTTCATCACCTTGCCACCGATGTGGGTTGTCCGCTGCACTTGTATTACTTCTACCTCAAGCTTCTTGCGTACGTGGAAGTAATCTCCTTC
>CAZPLM010000202.1:0-3582 GCA_964587275.1 uncultured Muribaculaceae bacterium
AGAAAGACCATCCATGAAGATATCTGAACAAAACATTGCCAAAGCTAATAGCAGCAATGCCGTCCATCTGGCTGCAGGAATATCTCTCAGGACTTTTTGAGTTTTTTCAACCATAACGGAGTATTTGATATTAAGTTATTATTATAAAATATTCACTAAAGTACTCCTTTTCCAGCAAAGAGCAAAATGATTTTTTTTATTTTTCCTTGTCATTTTTATATAGTACCTTAGCAGTTCGAAAAAAATTCCAAATATTATGAAACTTGATGTAGTTCTCGGACTCCAATGGGGGGATGAAGGAAAAGGAAAAATGGTAGATGTTCTTGCTGATATCTACTCGGTTATTGCAAGATTTCAGGGAGGTCCAAATGCGGGCCACTCATTACATTTTGATGGAAACCAGATTGTACTGCATACAATTCCGGCAGGAGTATTCAGAAAAAATACCATTAATATAATCGGAAACGGAGTTGTGATTGACCCGATTATTTTCAAGAGCGAATGTGATGAGATAGCCAAAATGGGAGTTCCTATCACTGAAAGACTTGTTATTTCCAAAAAATCTCACCTTATTCTTCCAACACACAAGATCATTGATGCCGCCTCGGAAGCATCAAAGGGAAAATCCAAGATAGGTTCTACCCTGAAGGGAATCGGACCTACATATATGGACAAGACAGGCAGAAACGGATTGAGGGTTGGCGATATCATCTCCGGCAATTTCATGGAACGCTTCCACACATTAAAGAATAAACATATATCGTTTCTAAAACAATTTGATTATCAGTATGATGCCGAAGAGCATGAGAAAGAATGGCTCGACGCAATCGAGTTTATGAAGAAGTTTGAGTTCGTTGACGGCGAATATCTTGTTAATCAATTTATTGACGACAACAAAAAAGTCCTTGCCGAAGGCGCTCAAGGTTCAATGCTCGACATCGACTTCGGTGCTTACCCGTTTGTAACATCATCGTCCACGGTTTGCGCCGGAGCATGCATCGGACTTGGAGTGGCTCCTGCAAAAATTGGAAATGTATATGGTATTTTCAAGGCATACTGTACGAGAGTCGGAAGCGGACCATTCCCTACCGAATTGAATGATTCTACCGGCGAGGAGTTAAGAAAGAGGGGATTTGAATTTGGGGCTACCACAGGGAGACCGCGCCGTACAGGGTGGCTGGACCTTGTAGCGCTGAAATATGCCATTATGCTAAGTGGTGTAACGGAGCTTATCATGATGAAAGCCGATGTAATGGACACTTTCGATACAATTAAAGTTGCAGTCGGATACAAAGTCAACGGCATTGAATGCAATACTATTCCATTTGACACATACGCTGAGATCGAACCGATATACAGGGAGTTCAAGGGATGGAAAAAAGATCTTTCATCAGCTAGAAAAGAAGAGGAACTTCCGTATGAATTTATGTCATACATCAAATTCATTGAAGATGAGGTAAAGGTACCGATCAAAATCATCTCTCTTGGCCCTGACAGAGATCAAACAATAACTAGAGAGGATTAGGAAGTGTCGGATTTGCTGAAGAGCATAAATAGCCCGGAGGATGTAAAAAGGCTCTCCGAGGATGAACTTGTCGGATTGTGTGAAGAGATCCGACATTTCATTATTCAATGTTGCGCAAAAAATCCGGGGCATATAGGTGCAAGTCTTGGTGCGGTAGAAATTGCCGTGGCCTTGCATCGTGTTTTTAATACTCCCGAGGACAAGATAATATGGGATGTGGGACATCAGGCTTATGCTCACAAGATTATCACTGGCAGAAGAGAAGCCTTCAAGTCAAACAGAGAAAAAACAGGTATAAGCGGCTTCCCGAAAATTTCAGAGAGCGAATATGATGCATTTGGGACGGGACACTCCTCTACCTCAATTTCTGCTGCTCTCGGAATGGCGGTTGCAGCAGAAAAGCAGGGCCGAAAAGAGCATCATATTGCTGTTATCGGAGACGGAGCAATGACCGGAGGACTTGCATTTGAAGGGTTGAACAATGCAGGATCACTGAAAACTGACATTCTTGTAATACTTAATGACAATCAGATATCAATCGACAGAAATACAGGCGCCCTGCATAACTATCTGGTTAAAGTTACAACCAGCAAGCGTTATAACGAACTTAAGAATACTGTATGGAACAGATTGGGGGCAACAGCATTACGTAAATCCCTTCAAAATATAGTCAAAAATGCCAAGCGATCTATGATGAAAACCGCTGACACAAGTTCTCTTTTCGATGCGCTCGGGTTCCGATATTTCGGACCTGTCGACGGAAATAACCTCCACCAGCTGATTACAACACTGGAACGTCTGAAAGAGATTGACGGGCCTAAGTTGCTGCATATCATCACAAAAAAGGGGAAAGGCTACAAACCGGCCGAAGAAGAACAGACTATATGGCATGCTCCCGGCAAATTCGATCCGGAAACAGGATTGCGAATCTCAAATAAAGGAGACATTGCAAAATACCAGGAGGTATTTGGTGAAACGCTCATTGAACTCGCAAGAAAAAATGAGAAGATTATCGGAGTCACTCCCGCAATGGCGACCGGATGCAGCATGAATATCATGATGAATGAGATGCCGGACAGAGTATTCGATGTGGGAATTGCTGAACAGCACGCAGTAACATTTTCAGCCGGTCTTGCCGCTGAAGGAATGTTGCCGGTATGCAACATATATTCAACATTCATGCAGCGGGCATACGACAATGTCATTCACGACGTTGCCCTACAGGAACTGAAAGTTATATTTTGCCTTGATCGCGGCGGTCTGGTAGGAGAAGACGGGGCAACCCACCACGGAGTCTTCGATATGTCCTGTTTCAGACCTGTCCCCAATCTGCTGATTGCCTCTCCTCTGAATGAACTTGATCTTAGGAACCTGCTATATTCGGCAACCACTCCCGAATATCCTGCCATTATAATAAGGTATCCGAGAGGTTTGGGATCGGGAGTGAAATGGAAAGGGATGCCTTTCACTTCACTGCCTGTCGGAAAAGCCGTAAAGTTGAGTGAGGGAAAAAATGTAGCGCTTCTCACAATTGGGCCTGTCGGGAACAAGGGTATTGACGCAGTAAAGGCGGTTGAAAAAAACGGTATTTCAGTCACTCATTACGATGTCAGATTCCTTAAGCCAATAGATACCGGAATGTTGGAAGAGGTCTGCAATAATTTTAGATGCGTGATCACAGTTGAGGATGGTGCGATAATAGGAGGTCTTCACGGCGCAGTATCCGAATATGTGGCCGATCATAAATGCAAATGCAAAGTTAAGCCTCTTGGAATTCCAGACAGATTTATAGGACAGGGTAAGCCTGAAGAACTCTATTCTGAATGTGGCTTCAACACGGAAGATATAATAAAAGCATTGTCTGATGAGGCCTGATACAGTAGTTTTAACTTCAAGAGACTGCAACAATATTCTTTTAAACAAAATCAACATTATTTTTAAAAAAAGTTTTGCTGATTAATATAAAACTTCTATATTTGCAGTCCCAAAAAGCAGAGAAATCTGTATTGAGGTGGTTGAAAATGTTGCCGATGTAGCTCAGCTGGCCAGAGCAGCTG
>CAZPLM010000203.1:0-3536 GCA_964587275.1 uncultured Muribaculaceae bacterium
TCCGACAGGCAATAACCGAGGCATAAGAAGCGGCAGTTCATACGTCCGCCTTGACGGTAATTCAACCACTTATTCAAGGCGTTCCAGACTTAATACAGCGACACAGACAGGCAATTCGTCATATCGCAGGACGACGGGCAGCGGATCCAACTATGGTACAAGAGCGAGCTCAAGTACGCCAAAGAGCAGTTACACAAGAAGTACCAGACGCAGCAGTTCATCTGAAGGAACGGGCAGTTACAGTACTTCTTCAAGCTCAAGAAGTTCCTATAACAGCAGTTCATCAGCCAGTCGTTCAAGCAGTTATTCAGGCAGCAGCTACTCAGGAAGCAGCCGTTCATCAGGCAGCAGTTATTCCGGTGGCAGTTCATCACACAACAGCAGTGGAGGATCACACAGCGGTGGCGGAAGACGGTAATCTTCAACTCTGATTTATAATAATTTGTTTCTATTAAACACATGAAAAGAATTAAAACACTTTTGATAACTATTGCCATTTTGTCGCCATCAGTAATGATGGCTCAGGGGGCATATGACGCTCTGCGGTTTTCTCAGAATTTTTATGAGGGTACTGCGCGGACTATTTCGATGGGAAATGCATTTACAGCATTAGGTGGGGACTTGGGCGCGATATCAATCAACCCGGCAAGTTCAGGTGTGTATAAATATTCAGTACTTACATTTACCCCATCTCTTATTTCAAGTTATGGCAGTTCAGACTACCTCGGAGTACTCGGCACAGATTCGAACACCAGACTTGCAATATCCAATTTTGCTTTCGTTTCTTCCTTTGAAACAGGTAATTACAGCGGACTAAAGAATTTCAACATAGGCATAGCCGTAAACAGGAACGCCTCATACAATTCAATTATGTTCGCCGAAGGGAATACCAATGAGACGAGCTGGCTGGGAGAAAAGGCAGTCGGGCTGTCAGGGGTAAATACTGACGTACTGAATTCCACGAGCAGTTATGATCCATATTACGACTCAAATATTTCATGGTCATCATTGCTGGCGTGGGACAATTACTTACTTGCAAACTTTGACGGTACGACCAATTATATCGCATCTACTGAAAATATTGACGATAATACCGGAGATATTTATGTGGGCGGTGATCTTCATCAGCAATACTACAGAAAGACCACAGGAGGAAATACAGAATTTGCAATCAACTTCGGCTGCAACTTCTCGGATATTGCATATTTCGGAGCAAATCTCAATGTTTACTCACTAGAATTCACTCAAAACGAGACTTACAGCGAGGAATCTTTGAACAGTCTGGATTTTCAGGACGGATTTGATTACTTCAGTCACAGTTTCTGGCTGAAAACGGTCGGCACAGGTGTCAACCTGAAACTCGGCACGATTATCAGACCTTTTGACAATCTCAGGATAGGAGCTACAATTACTACTCCGACATGGTTTTCAATGAGAGATGACTGGCAGGAATCAATGAGTTCTTCTTTTGATAATGGCAATAGCTACTACAACGAATCCCCAACCGGCACCTATTATTATCAACTGACAACACCGATGCGTTTTTCATTCGGTCTGGCCTACACTTTCGGTAAATATGGATTGATAAGCGCTGATTATGAACGTGTAGATTATTCTACTGCAAAATTGAAAGATGACAACGGAAATACAAATGTCTTCTCTACTGACAATCAGTATATCAAGTCGAATTTTGGCGCTTCGAATATTTTCAGAATTGGCGGAGAGTTGAGACTGATTGAAGGAATATCATTGAGAGCCGGATACAGTCAGTATGGAAATGCAGAAAAAGACTATAAGGACTACAAGTTCGTTTCAGGCGGTGTGGGCTTTACCCTCGGACGCCAGGGAAAGACTTTCCTCGATCTGGCTTATCAGAGAATGATTAATGCAAGCGAAGTATTCTCCCTTTACAATGACTACGGCGGACTGTATGCTCCTTCAGGCACGTACAAAAACCGTTGCAACAAGCTTCTCCTTACACTGGGATTTAAGTTCTAAAATAATTTCGGCATTAACGCCGATCGAATAATTAAAAAAGAGAGGATGATCATTTAATGTCATCCTCTCTTTTTTATATTGCATCTATTATTGTACGCTATGAAAGTTTACGTTTAACTTCAACAATATTGTATGCTTCAATAATATCCCCTGTTTTAATATCGTTGAATCCGTCAATATTAAGACCGCAGTCGTAACCAGAAGCAACCTCTTTGACATCATCCTTAAAACGCTTCAATGAACCGAGTGTTCCTGTATGAATTACAATACCGTCTCTTACAACACGGATTTTCGATGTTCTTGTCAACTTTCCTTCTTTGACCATACATCCGGCAATTGTGCCGACCTTGGAGATCTTGAATATTTCACGCACCTCTGCGGTTGCAGTTATTTCTTCTTTCTCTTCAGGAGCAAGCATGCCCTCGATACCGCTCTTTACCTCATTGATAGCATCATAGATGACAGAGTAAAGTCTGATATCGATTTCTTCATTTTCAGCAAGCTTCCTTGCAGCAACCGAAGGTCTTACCTGGAAACCGATAATAATTGCATTCGAAGCGGCAGCAAGCAAAACATCAGATTCAGATATTCCGCCGACAGCCTTATGAATTACATTTACATGAATTTCATCTGTAGAAAGTTTGATGAGTGAATCAGAAAGAGCTTCAATAGAGCCATCAACATCGGCTTTTACAATAATATTCAATTCCTGGAAATTGCCTATTGCGATACGACGGCCAATCTCCTCAAGAGTGATGTGTCGCTGTGTCTTTATACCCTGGATTCTGATAAGCTGTTCGCGTTTATTAGCTATATCCCTCGCCTCTTTTTCATCATTGAGCACATTAAATGTATCACCCGGAGTTGGAGCGCCGTTAAGCCCGAGAACTGATACAGGCTCAGATGGCCCTGCACTCTCTATTTTCTGTCCGCGTTCATTGAACATTGCCTTCACGCGCCCTGTATAACAACCTGAAAGCATGATATCTCCGTTATGTAATGTTCCTGATTCAACAAGAATAGTGGCAAGATAACCACGTCCTTTGTCAAGTGATGACTCAATCACACTTCCAACAGCATTTTTATTCGGATTTGCTTTCAAGTCAAGCAAATCAGCCTCAAGAAGAACCTTTTCAAGGAGTTTATCTACATTTATTCCTTTTTTCGCAGAAATTTCTTGACACTGGTATTTGCCTCCCCAGTCCTCAACCAGCAAATTCATATTTGCAAGCTGTTCCTTTATTCTCTCAGAGTTTGCCCCGGGCTTATCTATCTTATTAATTGCAAATACCATAGGAACTCCGGCAGCTTGAGCATGGTGAATAGCCTCGGTTGTCTGCGGCATCACTGCATCATCAGCTGCGATGATAATAATTGCTATGTCAGTAATCTTTGCTCCACGCGCACGCATGGCTGTAAATGCCTCGTGGCCAGGAGTATCAAGGAATGTGATATGTCTTCCTCCTGACAGGAGAACATTATATGCGCCAATATGCTGAGTGATACCACCGGCTTCACCTGCAATAACATTTGCTTTT
>CAZPLM010000204.1:0-3524 GCA_964587275.1 uncultured Muribaculaceae bacterium
CCAAATTATTCGATGACTCTTTTTCAAATAAAACACTGGAATCAAAAAGCATTAATATTGAAAAAAGCAATATGACTGCCCGTGATTTTGTTTTGAAGAAATATGATAACAACGGATTGGAAGAATACATAGCCCGTATAGAAAAACTATATAAAGATAATACTCTCAGTAAGGGTAAATATAGAAAATTATTGATGTCAGAGGCAGACATTCCAAGTGGCTTCATTGACAGAGACCTAAGAGATTCACAATATATTGCAAAAAAGGCAAGAGAAATTCTGGAAAGCATTGTGAAAGTTGTTGTCCCTACTACCGGATCAGTTACAGACAGGCTGCGTGAAGATTGGCAACTGATTGATGTAATGAAAGAATTAAACTGGGATAAATACAGTAAACTCGGTCTAACTGAAACAATCACAAAAAGAGACTATGATGGTAACCAATATACTATAAAGGAAATAAAAGACTGGACAAAACGTAATGACCACCGACACCACGCAATGGATGCTTTAACAATTGCATTTACTAAACATAGTTTTATCCAATATCTTAACAATCTTAATGCACGTGTTGGAAGAGACAATCTATTACTTGGAAACATTGCTGCTGATAAGGCAGATAGAAGTAGAGATATATATGCCATCGAATCAAAAGAACTCTATCGCGATTCCAAGAACAATCTGAGATTTAATCCTCCTATGCCACTTAATGAATTCAGGGCTGAAGCAAAACACCAACTTCAAAATATTCTTGTTTCAATTAAATCAAAAAATAAGGTAGTAACAAGAAATATCAATACTACAAAAAAGCATGGTGGGGTAAGTAAAAGAGTCCAACTAACCCCACGTGGTCAATTACACCTTGAAAAAGTCTTTGGAAGCCAAAAAATCTATACTACAAGGATGGAAAAAATCGGAGCATCTTTCAATGAAACCAAAATCTTGACTGTAGCCAATAAAAGAGAAAGAGACGCATTATTTGTACGATATATTGAATTTGATAGAGACGCTAAAAAAGCGTTCACCGGGAAAAACAGTCTTGATAAAAACCCCATCTATTTAGATTCAGCTCACTCATACAAACTTGGTGTTTCTGTCAAAACCGTTTCACTTGACACAATATACACAATCAGAAAAGAAATAGGCCCCGATTTAAAAATTGATAAAGTTATTGACCCCGTAATCCAAGGTATCCTTAATCAAAGACTTGAAGAATATGGCGGCGATTTTAAAAAAGCATTTACCAACCTTGATGACAACCCTATCTATTTAAACAAAGAAAAAGGGATAACGGTAAAAAGAGTCACTATTACAGGTATTAATAAGGCGACATCTATTCATTTTAGAAAAGACTCTTTTGGCAATTCGATCACAGACAATGATGGGAAGAAAATACCTGTAGATTTTGTTAATACAGGTAATAATCATCATGTCGCAATTTATAGAGACGAGAACGGTGAACTTCAAGAAAATGTCGTTTCATTTTATGAGGCGACAAAAAGAGCAACAGAGGGAAAACCAATAATTGATAGGGATTTCAACAAAAGCAAGGGTTGGCATTTTTTATTCACTATGAAGCAGAATGAGTATTTTGTTTTCCCAAAATATGAAACCGTCAAAGACCAGGCAGTGGACGAAAAAACAGTTATGTCATTTAATCCTATGAATATAGATTTACTTGATCCTGCAAATTATTCAATAATCAGCCCTAATCTTTACAGAGTACGGAAAATTTCCACTAAGGATTATTGCTTCAGACATCATCTTGAAACAACAGTCACTGAGGATAAAAATCTTCGAGATACAACATGGAAAAGGATTCAGAACCCTGGTGATTTAAATGCTATTATAAAAATTAGGGTAAACCATATCGGCCAAATAGTCCAAGTAGGAGAGTATTGATAATGATAAAAAAGACTTTATATTTTGGAAATCCCGCATACCTTTCGTTGAAAAACGAACAGTTAGTGCTAAGATTCCCTGAAATAGAAAAAGTCGAGGCGTTTAATGAAGAACAGAAGAATGGTTTTGCCAAAACATTTCCTATAGAAGATATAGGTATTATAGTTCTCGATAATAAGCAAATTACCATCACACAAGGACTTCTGGAAAAACTATTACTTAATAACTGTGCTGTTATTACCTGTGATAGCACCAAACATCCATTGGGGTTACTCCTTCCTCTTGAAGGCAATACTATTCAAAATGAACGATTCAGAGCACAAATAGAAGCATCACTTCCTTTAAAAAAACAACTATGGCAACAAACCGTTCAACAAAAAATTATCAACCAGGCTACTGTCTTATCAAACTATTGTGATAATGCTAAAGTAATGTATGAATGGGCTAAAAATGTTAAAAGTGGCGATCCTGAAAACATAGAGGCAAGGGCTGCTGCCCATTATTGGAAATACATTTTCCCAAAAGAATTACATTTCTTCCGTGCACAAGAAGGGGAACCACCAAATAATCTTTTAAATTATGGTTATGCAATTCTTAGAGCGATTATTGCCCGAAGCCTTGTTTCAAGTGGTCTTCTTCCAACGCTCGGAATTCATCATCACAACAGATATAACGCCTATTGTCTCGCCGATGATATTATGGAGCCATATCGACCTTATATTGATCGACTTGTGTTAGAATTGTTATTTCAAGAAAAGGATATATCCATAATGACGACAGGGATAAAAAAGCGACTATTATCCATTTCAACAATGGATGTATTAATAAATGAAGAGAGAAGCCCTTTAATGATTGCTGCAACGACAACAGCTGCAAGTCTGTCTAAATGTTTCAATGGAGAAATAAGAAAAATAATATATCCTGAAATC
Organism: uncultured Muribaculaceae bacterium; assembly: GCA_964587275.1. Classification (GTDB taxonomy): domain Bacteria; phylum Bacteroidota; class Bacteroidia; order Bacteroidales; family UBA932; genus CAZPLM01. Next base: position 2,831 of record CAZPLM010000204.1, read on the forward strand.
ATATAAATGGAGCGCATAAGCGAATATAGAGTCATGTGGATAATGGTCTTTTTCGATCTGCCAACTGAAACAAAAAAGGAACGCAAGGCTCATACCCAATTTCGTAAGAACCTTCAAAAAGATGGTTTTACAATGTTTCAGTTTTCAATATACATTAGAAATTGCGCAAGTCGTGAAAATACTGATGTTCATATCAACCGAATTAAAGGATTTCTTCCGGAAAAGGGAATGATTGGGATAATGCGAGTAACTGACAAACAATTTGGTGAAATGGATATTTATATTGGGAAAAAAACAAAAAAGCCTGATTCTCCGGCAGTACAGTTAGAGTTATTTTAATAGAAATGGGATAAGAAATTTAGTTTTCTCATCCCATTAACATATCTTTGAACAACATTTTTCATCTTTCAAATAATCAACATAATAACCACTTACTCAGCGGATTACCACATCGATGTTGTAAATCATGTCAAAGATAATAAAAACTGAAAGCAATTCACAACCCAAGTCAGGTCAGCGGAGTATTCCTCCGGTTGTAAATCATGTCAAAGATAATAAAAACTGAAAGCAATTCACAACCTATCATCTGCTTGTCGGCGTGCTCAACTCGTTGTAAATCATGTCAAAGATAATAAAAACTGAAAGCAATTCACAACCTCTTCAAGTATATTGTCGGCATCATCGCAGTTGTAAA
>CAZPLM010000205.1:0-3499 GCA_964587275.1 uncultured Muribaculaceae bacterium
TGCGGCTGCGCAGCCGGGACAGTTTCTTATTGTAAGAAATGACGAGAAAGGTGAGAGAATTCCATTGACAATATGTGATTTCGACAGAGAGAGGGGAACAGTGTCAATAGTAATTCAGGCAATAGGGGCTTCGACAAAACAAATGTGTGAAAAAGAAGAGGGCGATTTTTTTGCTGATGTAGTCGGTCCTCTCGGTAAAGCGTCAGACTTTATTAACGAAGCTGATGATGAGGTTGCTGGAAAACGATACCTGTTTATCGCAGGAGGTATAGGGGCTGCTCCCGTTTATCCTCAGGCTAAGTATCTTCATTCAAAAGGAGCAAAAGTGGATGTGATAATAGGGGCGAAAACAAGCGGTTTGCTGATTTTTGAAGATATGATGGCCAAGGTATGTGATAATTTGCATATCTGCACGGATGACGGTACAGAGGGTTTCAAAGGCCTTGTTACTGAAAAGATCAAGCAACTTGTTGCAGATGGAAATAAATATGATCAGGCAGTATCGATCGGACCTATGATTATGATGAAATTCTGTACACTGACTATGAAGTCGATGAACATTCCACTGGTTGTCAGTTTGAATACTCTTATGGTTGACGGTACAGGGATGTGTGGCGCATGCAGGGTTTCTGTTGGAGGCAAGACACGTTTTGCTTGTGTTGATGGTCCTGAGTTTGATGCATATCAGGTTGATTTTGATGAAGCAATGCGCAGACAGGGTCAATATAAAAATTTTGAAAAAGCGGCAAATGAACGTTATGATGAGCAACATAAATGTCACTGCCATGGAAATGATTAATTAGAAAAAAGAGTATAATATAATATGGCAAATAAAATTCCGCGTACTCCTGTCAGAGAACAGGATCCGGCAGTTAGAGCAAAAAATTTCGATGAGGTGTGCTATGGATATAATGCAGATGAGGCTCAACGGGAAGCATCTCGCTGTCTGAACTGTAAAAATCCTGGTTGTGTTTCGCAGTGCCCGGTGGGCATTAACATTCCGGCATTCATTGCAGAAGTAAATAAAGGTGACTTTTCAGAAGCTGCAAGAATTATAGCAAGGGACAGTTCATTACCGGCAGTTTGTGGCAGGGTATGTCCTCAGGAGACACAGTGTGAAGGAAAATGTATTCTCGGTTTTAAGGGAGAACCTGTGGCAATAGGCAAGTTGGAGAGATTTGTTGCGGACTGGAGTCGTGAAAACGGGGTTCAGTTAACTGAAAAAAAACCGTTGAACGGGAAGAAGGTGGCTGTTGTAGGCAGTGGTCCTTCAGGCTTGGCCTGTGCGTGCGATCTTGCAAAAATGGGCTATAAAGTGGTTATTTTCGAATCTTTGCATAAGGCTGGCGGTGTACTTCAATATGGCATTCCTGAATTCCGTCTTCCAAAGCAGAAAGTTGTGGAATATGAAATTGAGAATGTCAAGTGTCTTGGAGTTGAAATTGATACTGATGTGATAATCGGACGAACTCTGTCTGTTGAAGATCTTTTCAATAAAGAGGGTTTTGATGCTGTTTTTGTCGGATCCGGAGCAGGACTTCCAAAATTTATGGGTATTCCGGGTGAAAACTTGAATGGAGTTATCTCTGCAAATGAATTTCTTACCAGAAACAATCTTATGCATTCATACGATCCGGATTATGCAACACCGGTATTTGTTGGAGGCAGGACGGTTGTAGTGGGAGGAGGAAATGTGGCAATGGATTCAGCAAGGACTGCGCTCAGACTTGGTTCAGATGTTACAATAGTCTACAGACGTACTGAGGTTGAATTGCCTGCAAGAGCCGAAGAGGTACATCACGCCAAAGAAGAGGGCATTAAATTTCATCTTCTTACAAATCCTGTTGAAATTCTCGGTGACGAGAAGGGATGGGTCAGAGGTATTAAATGCGTCAAAATGGAACTTGGTGAACCGGATGCAAGCGGACGCCGTTCTCCTGTCGTAATTAAAGGATCAGAGTTTGATATTGAGGCCGATATGGTAATAATGTCGCTCGGTACTTCTCCAAATCCGCTTATTTCATCTACAACTCCCGGCCTTGAGGCTGACCGCCACGGGTGTCTTATTGTAAATGATAAAGAAGAAACTACACGCAGGAGAGTATTTGCAGGAGGTGATGCTGTAACAGGTGCGGCAACTGTGATTCTTGCCATGGGTGCAGGAAGAAAGGCTGCAAAAGCCATTGACGAAGAGTTGTCAGGCAAATAGTATTGCTCTAAGTGAATAATTGAAATTTTTATCGCTAAATTTGGCGGTTCAAAATGTAATTTTTTTATAACTATGGCACAGAAACCGTCAATCCCCAAGGGTACAAGAGACTTCGGACCTATAGAAATGGCTCGAAGAAATTATATTTTCGATACGATAAAAGAGGTGTTTCTTCGCTTCGGCTATTTACAGATAGAGACTCCTTCCATTGAGAATTTGTCCACATTGCTTGGGAAATACGGTGACGAGGGAGACAAGTTGCTGTTCAAGGTACTAAATTCAGGGGATGCATTCTCCGGTATTGATTTTTCACAATTTGAAGAGGAAACCTCTGAGGGCAACAAGAGATTCAACAGTAATGCTCTTGCCATGAAAGTCTGTGAAAAAGGGTTGAGGTATGATCTGACAGTCCCTTTTGCCCGTTTTGTGGTGCAGCATCAGAATGAGATCAGTTTTCCGTTCAAGCGTTTTCAACTCCAGCCGGTTTGGAGAGCTGACAGGCCACAGAAGGGACGCTATCGTGAATTTTACCAGTGTGATGCTGATGTTGTAGGAAGTGATTCGCTTGTAAACGAGTTGGAACTTGTTCAGATGGTGGAGATGATTTTCAATAAGTTAGGTATTAATGTCCTGTTGAAAATCAATAACCGAAAGCTTCTTGCCGGTCTTGCGGAGATCGCAGGAGCACCTGATAAGATAGTCGACATTACAGTGGCAATTGACAAGATCGACAAGATTGGACTGGAGTCTGTAAAGGAAGAGCTTCGTGATAAAGGATTGGACGAAAAGGCAATAAGCGTTATTGAGCCGGTCTTGCTTCTGAAGGGCAGCAATGCTGAAAAACGAGCAGAGATGCGCAAGTTACTTGAAGGTTCAGAAACAGGTATCAAGGGCGTGGATGAGATAGATTCTCTTTTTGAAATGATAGACCAGCTCAATCTCGGGTTGAAAGTTGAACTTGACTTGTCGCTTGCGCGTGGGCTGAATTATTATACGGGTGCCATATTTGAGGTTAAAGCTTTGGATTTTGAAATCGGAAGCATTTGCGGAGGTGGTCGATATGATGACCTGACGGGTATTTTCGGATTAAAGGATGTCTCCGGAGTAGGTATTTCATTCGGGGCCGATAGAATTTATGACGTTCTCCTTGGTCTTGACAAATATCCTAAAAATTTCAAATCCGGCTCAACTGTTCTGTTTACAAATATGGGTCAGGCTGAGATGATGTATGTTATCCCAATGATGAGAAAATTGAGAGAAAAAGGCTGTAACTGTGACCTTTATCCTGAC
>CAZPLM010000206.1:0-3465 GCA_964587275.1 uncultured Muribaculaceae bacterium
TTTTTTCATTTTGTAGCTACACAAAGAAGACGAATCAATCTTAAAAATGTTACTAAATTTGTAAAAAATAATTTGAGCAACCATGATAAAAATAGTATTTCTCGATGAAGCCACTGTCGGAAGTGACATTTCACTTGACTCGATAAAACAATTGGGCGAATATAAGTCATATCCAAATACAGATCCGGCCCGGACAATAGAAAGAATAGCCGGATATGACGTAATAATCACAAATAAGGTACATATCGGCAAAGATGAGATAGACTCCTCCAATCAGTTAAAACTAATCTGCGAAGCGGCCACAGGCACAAATAATATTGACGTTGAATATGCAAAATCAAAAAATATTCCTGTTAAAAATGTTGCCGGCTATTCGACAGAAAGTGTCGTACAGGTCACATTCATGCATTTGCTCAATCTCGCAGGCAAGGCACAATATTTCGATAACTCTGTAAAGTCGGGCAACTATTCGAAAAGTGGCAGTTTTACAGATGTATCTCGCGTATTTTTTGAACTTGACGGCAAAAAAATAGGCATAATAGGAATGGGAACTATCGGGAGAAGAGTCGCTGACGTCGCCACTTCATTCGGGATGAAGGTATCATACTATTCCACATCAGGCACAGGACACTGCACAGATTTTCCATGTTATGAAATTGACAGACTGCTCAAGGAAAATGATGTCATTTCAATCCATGCACCTATGAATGAGCGTACCAACAATCTTGTCACTTATGAAAAGCTTTGCATGATGAAAAAAAGCGCATTCATAATTAATATGGGGCGTGGCGGTATTATTAATGAAGCAGACCTGGTAAAAGCACTGAATGAAAACAAAATAGCAGGAGCAGCGACAGATGTGTTCTCAAAAGAGCCTCTGCCTGCTGATCATCCTTATATGAAATTGGAAGATAAATCAAAAATGCTCTTCTCACCTCATATCGGGTGGGCAAGCCGGGAGGCACGTGAAAGACTTGTAGCAACTATTTCTGAAAATATAAAATCCATCTTATAAAAAATGAAACTGCTTTCCATTATAATCGTCCTGATGAGCCTGTTCTGCTTCCCATCTGACTGCCATGACAGAAATGAAGACAATGGCCTGAAAATAATGTCTTTCAATATCAGGATAAGCCCTAACAAATTATTTGATGGAGAGAACAGCTGGTATAAACGTAGAAAACATGTAGTCAAGATGATAAGAAGGGAAGAACCTGACCTTCTGGGTGTTCAGGAAGCAATTTATCATCAGGCCAAATATTTGGAAGAGAAGCTTGATGACTACACAAAATATGGGGTTGACCGTAATGGAGGTATTGAAAATGGAGAGGCCGAAGCTTGTGCCGTATTTTTCAAAACCGAACGTTTCGAACTTTTAAACAAAGGCACATTCTGGCTCAGCGAAACTCCAGACAAACCATCAAAAGGTTGGGATTCAGCCTGTTCAAGAGTCATTACATGGGTCAGACTGAAAGAGAAAGATACAGATGAAATCATCTATTTCATGAACACCCATTTTGATCATAAAGGGGATATCGCACGTACAGAATCAAGCAAACTTGCCGTTTCAAGGATTCAGGAAATTCTTGCCGCCAACAATGATGACATTCATAACGTTCCCGTCATTCTCACTGGGGACTTCAACTGCGGATTTGAAAGTGAATCTCTTGCTCCGTTGCGATCATTTATGCAGAATGCACGGACAACAGCTCCGGTTACAGACTCGACTGCAACTTACAACGCATGGGGCAAGACAAAAAACAAAGAGACGATAGACCACATATTCTATAAAAATCTGCTTCCCGTCTCATACCGCGCAGTTACAGATAAATATCGCGTTCCTTACCTGTCAGACCACTACGCTATTATTTTCGAAGCGGAATTGTGATTCTTTACTGGTGCCGGACACCTGGAAGAGGTCAGCGAGCCATCATTTTGAAAGATTAATTAATTCTGTAAAGAAAGGGAAAATCACTATCTTTGCCGCGGACTAATTAAGAGAATTAATATGATTTACTCACAAGAAGTGCAACACATGTGTTGCGTAAAGAAAGGTGCAAATCACCACTCAGCTCCAATTCCTGAAGAAGGAAAATGGGTTGTAGCAAAAGAGATTACCGATATTTCCGGATTCACACACGGTATTGGCTGGTGCGCTCCTCAGCAGGGCGCCTGCAAGTTGTCCCTCAACATCAAGAACGGCATTATCGAAGAAGCTTTGGTTGAAACCATCGGCTGCTCAGGTATGACTCATTCAGCAGCAATGGCCTCAGAAATTCTTCCCGGAAAAACAATACTTGAAGCATTGAATACCGACCTCGTCTGCGATGCTATCAATACTGCAATGAGAGAATTATTCCTTCAGATCGCTTACGGCCGCAGCCAGTCAGCATTTTCTGAGGATGGTCTTTCAGTAGGAGCTTCCCTGGAAGATCTTGGCAAAGGACTTCGCAGCCAGATTGGTACCATGTTCGGCACCAAATTAAAAGGGCCACGTTATCTTGAGATGGCGGAAGGCTACTGTACTTCAATTGCTCTTGACAAGGAGAATCAGATAATCGGCTATGAATTTGTCAATCTTGGCAGATTTATGGATATGATTAAGAAGGGAATGGATGCCAATGAGGCTCTTACAAAGGCGAAAGGGACTTACGGACGCTTCGCCGAAGCTGTCAAATATGTTGACCCTCGTCAGGAATAATATCCGTATTGTTTAACTTTAAAATTTGAAAAAAATGGCAAGTTTATTTGAAAACTACGAACGCAAGGTCGACCATATCAATAGCGTACTCGCAGAATACGGAATAAAGAGCATTGAGGATGCAAAGGCAATATGCGATGCAAAGAAAATCGACCCTTATACAATGGCTAAAGAGACACAGCCTATCTGTTTTGAAGATGCCTGCTGGGCATACGTTGTTGGAGCGGCAATCGCAATAAAGAAAGGATGCAAAAATGCGGCTGATGCTGCAGAAGCTATCGGTATCGGACTTCAGGCATTTTGTCTGAAAGGTTCAGTCGCAGAGGACAGAAAAGTCGGCATCGGACACGGCAATCTTGCTGCACGTCTGCTTCGTGAAGAGACTGAATGCTTTGCATTCCTTGCAGGTCACGAATCATTTGCAGCTGCCGAAGGAGCTATCAAAATCGCAGAGATGGCAAACAAAGTACGCAAAAAACCGCTTCGCGTTATCCTCGATGGACTCGGAAAGGATGCAGCTATGATTATTTCAAGAATCAACGGCTTCACATACGTTCAGACTGAGTTTGACTACTATACAAGCGAACTCAAAGTTGTTAAGGAATATCCTTACTCAACAGGACTTCGCGGTAAAGTACGCTGCTATGGTGCAGACGACGTCCGCGAAGGCGTTGCCATCATGCACAAGGAGAACGTTGATGTCTCTATCACAGGTAACTCCACCAATCCAACAAGATTCCAGCATCCTGTAGCCGGCACGTACA
>CAZPLM010000207.1:0-3443 GCA_964587275.1 uncultured Muribaculaceae bacterium
TCTGCCTGTCAAAGGATCTTTCTGAGGACATAGATATGATGCTTGCCCTATAGCCTCCCGGAGAGAGTTATCATTATAATTATTGACTTTATTAACATCGGCTCCCATATCGATCATCCTTGACAAAAGCGAAAATGAACGGTCAGAATCTTCTTTTGTATGCTTCCATTCAAATGTGATATTGTTCTCATCGTCAGGATCCACGCATCAATATCGTCCGGGTCTACACATCCATATCTTCTCGAATTCCAAATTGCTATGCTTACAGCATCATGAAGTACTGGATGCGCCTGCGGTATATGCAATTCGGGGGCTTCCATAAAATTAACATCCGCTCCGTTGTCAAGCAAATAATCGATAATATCTTTGTGCCAGCCAGTAGTCATACTGACCTGCAGTGGAGACATTCCCTTTGTATCAACAGGCTTTTTTGGTGCTACAGAGTTTACAAGCAATGGTTCTTTCTCTACCAGCGATTTTACAGCTTCTATGTTATCCTCTTTAATTAGAGTAAAAATATCCTTTTCTTTCATTATTATTAGTGATTATTTTTACAAATCCTGTACAAGACGGACAGAATATCCGCATCTACAGTCTGTCTGGAAGTCAGCTTGTATACTCTTCTCGCTTAAGAAAATGCCGAGTCTGTAATTGCAAAAGTAGTATGAGGATGAACAATAGATGCCCAAGCTGCCAACATCATTAATATGCATACTGTTCGAGCCTAAACGCCAACCGGCTGCCGGCAGAAACACTGCACCGGCGACCTCCATTTTAATCCAATCTGTTGTCGAGTAATTATTTGTTGTCCAATCTTTGGCCATGTGTGTAATAAACAAGCCTCTCGGTTTCCGCCAGCGATCAGGCAATATGATTAAGCCGTGTACATTATTAACGGTTCCTGGTGCATATTTCTTAGGAGCATTTTTACGATTTATAAAGAGATATTGCCATTCCTCTGAGGTAAGAGTCCGCCATAAGCCTTTTTCATTTCCACCGTTAGATATGGCGTTGTATACTCCCCAGTCATAATCAGTATTTGATATGTTATCAGCATAATAATCAGGAACCAATGTACTTGTCATATACGGATATTTACTGTTATACCCACTTGTTCCCCAGCAAAAAAGATCCATCCAATAAATATTTGTCTCCGAAATCCTCAAGTTCTCCTCTCCTATCATATCATATTGGTTCTCAGCAAAGCGCCAGATCTTTGTCGAGGCCTTATATTGAAGGTTACCTTTAGAAAATTTTACTTGTTTATTGGCAGACACTGAAAATGCCCCTGATAAAATACAATTTCTATTTTTTTCTAAAACCATGCTTGTCGATAATATGATGCCATTTAATATTATTATGTCAGACGAAATAATAAGACCGTAACCATCCTGTTTCTTTAGAAAAAGAGTGGTTACGGTATGTCAGTTAATAATCAATGAGGAATGCCAGCTCCTGTTAAAAATTATAGTTTAATCCGAATGAGAAATTATGAGCACTTACCTTATAATTTCCATAAAATGGATCCTGCTTGCCTGTCATAAGATTAGTGTAAGGATATGAACCGGCTCTTTCAGGATCTGCAGAGCGAACAAAACCATAAGAAATATTAATACTTAGACGGCGAGACTTTTCAGGCATAAAACTCAAACCACCAAGAAATACAAACTTAGTCATAGATGGTGTCTCAGGATTCATGTGGCTGGACCTGACAGGGCTTTCATCTACATACATACCTGTCCTGAAAGTAAACCAATCTACAGGGGCATACTTCAATCCGATACGGGTAATTATTGTATTCTTGTAGTTCTTTACAGAGTTAATATCCGCAAGGGCAAGTTCTGTCTCATTAAATGTAACATTTAAATTTTTATAAGCGGACCATCCTACCCACTGCATATCCATTGCAAATTCCCAATTGTCATAAGGTCTGAAAGAGACACCAAGGGACACAACTGCAGGGAGTGGTAATGAAGTTGAAAATGTACCCTGATCAAATCTTGGTACTACCCCGGCAGCACTAAATATCTGTTTTACATTACTGTTTGCATAATTAAGTTCAGCAGTCCCTTCTGTTACTTTCATCTTGATCCGTGATCTGTATGTCAAACCAAGAGACCATTGCTCATTAATATCGTACATAATACCCAAATTAACACCAAGACTAACTTTTGAATCAGCTTTTAAATAGGCAGATACAAGAGGGTTATCTCCAACCGCAGTGATTACTCAGGCATATTGTCCCATACCTGCCGCTGTAAGCATCGCAGCAATGGTGTAATTTGTTGTATTTCCTACAGGAAGCATAGACCTTGAAAGTGAGAATGATCCAAAAGTAAATGATAGCCCTGCACCTACCGAGAGATGCCCATCAAGGAACTTATATGATACTGCTGGTTGAATTTGGTAACTTGCAAGATCTATACCTTGAATAAGGTGAGCTCCGGCCCAATTATCCGGCCAATTTATAGAAGAGCCGAACGGTGTGTTTACACTCAAGCCGATGGAGAGATTATCATTAGGTTTCCAATTGGCATAGAAATAAAAAGGAGTTGATGCCTTATTGTCAGTACTTGCTGTTATTGGTGTTTCGTTATAAGTTATACTACTGTATTTTGCATTGGAAATAATACCTGATATTCCGACAGAAAAATCAAATTTACTCTTTTGATAACTCATGGCTGCAGGGTTAAACCATGCTGATTCAGAGTTCAATTTCATTCCTGTTCCAACATGTCCCATACCGAATTGTCTTGTACTTAGGATGTTAACTTGATATCCTTCAGCATTCAGAAGAGAATAACTACTTTGAATGCACAATACAATTAACATTAGTGTTAAAATTTTTCCTTGTTTTTTCATAAGTTTAATTATTAAGAATTATATGTCAAAATAAACAGCTAAATTTTGTGGTCCGGAGCGGACTTGAAAAGAGATTTAAAGTTTAGGATACTATGATTAATTATATGTTACTAAGATTTTTCTATACAAATATATATAAAAGAATAAAGGATTGTACACGCCACCGTCAAAATCCGTGACATATATTTAATCAGGCATTTAAAGCTTATTATCTTTTGCTTTTATTTCGGCTATATCGAGAATATGCCCATTCCTGTCGAGCAGTGTTATTGTCATTTGTTTATTATCCACCTTTAGTGATAATGCACCCACTGTTTTTGCTCCTTCACTCCAGCGAAACTTAATTATATCAGGATTATATTTAATAGAGTCTGTAATAGCAACTCCCCTCTCGTTATCTGAAGATGGCGCTTGGATATATAAGGGTCCATTGTCAGCTTCAGCCCTAACATAGATGTGATTGTTACCTGCGAGCGCCAGATCTATCCCAAGTTCATCAAACAACTCTTTCCAACGTATATACTGAGAATCAGATCCATTTTCGCCAAAAAACCATTGATAATGCTCACACACAATTATAT
>CAZPLM010000208.1:0-557 GCA_964587275.1 uncultured Muribaculaceae bacterium
GTTCAGATTGTCCGGTTCCCTGATATTAAAGAGATCCCTTGCAACGAGGTAGTCCAGCTTTGCAATGCCATTTTCGGCCATATAGATCTGAAGTCCCTGCTTCAAGTCTTCAATAATGCGATATCCATACTGCATCACAGCGGTGCATACTTGAACAGTGGCACAACCAAGCAAAATAAAATCCAGAGCATCGCGCCAGTTTTCAATTCCTCCGATTCCACTTATGTTGAATTGCGAGTCATCATTGCAATATTTGAAAATGGAGATGTGCGTATCACGGACAAACCTGAGTGCGATGGGTTTAACTGCCCTGCCGCTATAGCCGGACACTGCCGATTTACCTTGAATCCCTGAATTTATTTTGGCATTGCTGAAGTCAACCATTGTAATGCATTTGATAGTGTTAATGCCTGAAATGCCTCTTGCTCCACCCTTCAGTGCTGCTCTGACAAAGTCATCAGGTCGCGCAACATTTGGTGTCAGCTTTGCAATGATAGGGATGTTCACAGCATCACAGCATGCTTTGGTATAGGATTCCACCAAGGCAGGGTTCTGTC
>CAZPLM010000208.1:567-3433 GCA_964587275.1 uncultured Muribaculaceae bacterium
CCGACCATCTGCGGGCAGGAGAAATTGCATTCTATTATATCAGCCTTTGCATCCTGCGCCATCTTGGCCAGGCGGCTCCACTCATCTGTATTAGAGCCCATAATGGAAGCAATAACCAGTTTTGTAGGAAATGCCTCTTTCAGTCTCTTCATCCAGGCAAAATCAAATTCCGCCTCATGAACTGAGAGCATTTCAAGATTTTTGAAACCTATAAATGGGAACTGCCCCGGAGAATGGATATCAAAACGGGGCGAGACCTCTCTGATGTCGAGAAAACTTATCGTCTTTACAACAGCGCCTCCCCACCCCGCCTCGAATGCTCTGGCACACATATCAAAAGAGCTGCTAATTACAGAAGAGCCAAGAATGAATGGATTCTCGCACTGAATCCCACAGAAATCAACCTTAAGATCGGACAGGCATTCTAACCTTTTCTTTGCATCAGGATTGGCTTGGCGCGTATATTCTACTATTGAAGGAATGTCTATCGGCTTATCGACCTTCGCCCTGTTGCAGACTTTCATACAATTACGATCAGTACAGCCGATGCAACCCTCATCAGCGATACTGGCAGCCCCACCAATATTATTCTCAAATCTAACTGAACGGATAACGGAGGCCACATCCATCCGTTTGCAGGCCTTCGAACAGGGAGCATTATCACAAAGCAGACACCTTCCGGCCTCTTCATTCACATAAATACCAGGAAATTTCATAGCGGTAAGTTTTTAACTATAACAAATATACATTTTATTATTATAGTTTCGGGCGGTTTTTAAACTAAATATGGATAAATGCCGCTGCCAATAATCAAAGGAGTGATTATTACATGATTGCTACTCACTGTTTAAAATCCATCACCAAATGATCCGCCATCGTCGAAATCTTTAATCCCAGTCGTTGCAAAGCCATGCTCCATCACGACCTCTATTACCTCCAGATCCGGAGATTCGTAAATAAAATCGATTATTTCCATAGCATAATAACTTTTGGTTGATTATCTCATATCAGTTCATTGTAAGATTATGCATTTTACACCAACAATGTGTTCAATATTTGAAAGAAATGTGTGTGTTACTATCTGCTTCCAGGATACTAAAAATACTTTACCTCTTTACCTTCCAATACTGAGAGAAGATTATTTGCCATTCTGCTCGCCCCGAAACGGAAGAAGTGCGGATTGAGCCACCCTTTGCCCAAAACAGTGCTCACAATACCATAATAGAGTGAAGCATCGTCAGGAGTAGATATGCCTCCTGCAGGCTTGAATCCTATCTTGTCGCCCGTAACTTTCTTATAAGCGGCAATGCACTCGCACATAATATATGCAGCCTCAGGAGTAGCGGCAGGAGTTGTCTTCCCTGTGGAAGTCTTGATAAAATCCGCTCCGGCCTCCATTGCAAGAAAAGAGGCGATTGCAATATTCTCATAACTGCCAAGCGCCCCGGTCTCAAGAATTACCTTTAAATGAACATTATCATTAACAGAAATAATCGCCTTTTTAATATCCGATATCTCCTTTGATGCATCTTCATAACGACCGTCAAGGAAAGAATTCAGAGGCAATACAATATCCACCTCATCCGCCCCATCTGTGACGGCTTTTACACATTCAATTACCTTTACCTCAAGAAAACTCTGAGAAGCAGGGAAACATCCACCTACAACAGTAATATGGACATTCTTGTCAATACGTGCATCATTGATGGTCTTTGCAAAATTCGGATAGACACAGATAGATGCAGGATTGGGATATGAAGGATAACTGATTTTAAATTTATTAACCCTGTCTGTCATTCCGGCAATTTTTGTCGGGGTATCGGTAACAGACAGAGAAGTCAGGTCAATCAGACCTAAAACAGTCTTATATACCTCACTGTTTCGCCATTTGTCAATAGATGACTTGACTTTCTCAACTTTAGAGTCGATATCTTTCGGAGTATATCCGTATTTATTTAATATATCCATTATTGTTTGTTTTTTGAATCAATGCAAATAGTAACAGGTCCATCATTTATCAGAGACACTTCCATCTCCGCCCCAAAACGGCCACACTCTATCGGCTTGCCTGATGCCGCAGCAAGGGCATTTTTGAACTTTTCATATAAAGGAATTGAAATATCAGGCTTTGCAGCAAATATATAGGACGGCCTGTTTCCTTTCTTTGTAGAAGCCATAAGAGTAAACTGACTTACAGCTAAAATTTCGCCATCAATATCCTTTACAGACAGGTTCATAACCCCATTTTCATCATCAAAGATACGCAAATCGGTTATCTTTTTTGTCATCCAGGCGATATCTTCGTCATTATCAGCATCCTCAAAGCCACATAGCACCATCATCCCCTTCCCGATTTTACCGACAACTTCACCGGCTATCGTTACTGATGAGCTGACAACTCTTTGTATTACAACTCTCATTACCGTTATCCTTTAATCTGAACTTTTATTCCCGCATCGATAAGCGGCTGAGCTATAGCCTCCATCTCTTTTACAGAAACCTTTTCCAACGTCAGAACAGGCGGAACTCTGTCAAGAGTGTACATCATCACTTCTCGGGGATGCAGATCAAGGACAAGGTCAATCCATGCTTTTGTAAGTTCCGGCAATGTGCAATCAACCTTCATAGTCCCCACAGTACCGCGCAGGAACATGGTTTGTAGAATAAAGTCACCTTTGAACCAACGGAGCTGATTGACAGTATGTTCGAGTGAATATTGAATCTGTGGTTTGTCAATGACTTTTATAGCCTCATCAATCCCCGCATCTATCTTAAGGATAGGATTATCTATTCTTGCAAGAGCCTCTTTTATCCCTTCTCTTCCAAGCTGGGTAGAATTGGATAGAACAGATATTCTTGCGGAAGG
>CAZPLM010000209.1:0-356 GCA_964587275.1 uncultured Muribaculaceae bacterium
TTCCTGGAAAAAGATACATTTGGATGTTGGAATGAACGAGTTTAAGAATGCTTCATTTGTCTCTGACTATGATATTTCTTCACTTAATGAAGTTACTGTTTCTCAAGGTGATATTGCATATTCAAATAATGCCAGGAATATGCCCGGATATCTGATACACAGCGATATGATCAATATTCCATTTACAAAAGGGACAGTAGGCATCTCAGGTAGTTTTGGCGACTATAAAATGGTTGATAACAGATATATGACAAATGTATTTGTGCATCAGCAGTCTCTTTATTTGCATTTCCGTCTCTTTAAGAGGATTCTTGTTACTGCGGGGCTGGAAGATTGGGCGCAATGGGGCGGGCATA
>CAZPLM010000209.1:378-3388 GCA_964587275.1 uncultured Muribaculaceae bacterium
CTTTGCAATCATTTGGGCCGCGAACTGTTCAGGGTAATATATGAAGGCGATAGCTATGATATTATGATCCAACATGATATTCCATTTAATGACGGATCGGGACTGAAGTTCCGGAATTTTCCGGATGGGGCTAATGCAATCCATTTTTCATTTAAAAACAAAGAAAAATGGATCACCGATATTGCCTATGAATTTTACTATACAAAGTGGCAGTCCGGCGAAGTTCACGACAGAGCTGCGACAGAAGAGGAAATTGCTCTTCACGGTCCAGACCATTATCTCTACGGGAGGGTACTTGTCGGTGGATGTGATGATTATTTCAACAGTGGAGAGTACCGTTCTTCCTGGACTTATTTCGGACGTCCAATCGGCACATCTCTTTTTACCTCATTTCTTCCAAATAAAGAAGGGTTGGTGCTTGGTACTGAAAATAACAGGATTATTGCTCATAATCTCGGTATTTCCGGAAAAATGGCCGGAAAATTCCCCTATCGCATTTGTATGACTTATTCCAAAAATTATGGACATTACAACCAGTCTGATACTTCGAGATATGCAAATAACCCTGAACAATTTTCATTTTGCATGGAAGGAAAAATTCCTTTTACCCGATTATTTGCATTTAATTATGGCCTGTATGGTGACTTCGGATCTCTATTTCAAAATTCTGTAGCATTTTGTATAGGATGCAGTATGGTTTTGATGAATAATTGATAAATTTGAATACTAATTCTATAACCGCTATGAAAAAACTTCTCTTATTATCTGTTTTATTTACCTGTATAGCTGCAACATGTTTTGCGCAGTCAGTGCAGGAAATCGAGGCTGCAAAGGCTATGGCCCGACAATACGGTTACTCAGAGTCTGAGATCAAATCGATAATGAATGCTCAGAGTAAAAATGAGACTTCAGCTCTGTATAATGAAAATATTATTAGACAGGCTGAATATTCCGAGGGTGGAAGAGGTGATAAAAAAGATATGACAATTCAGGTACAGAAACTCCCTGCACCTGTCAAGTCGGATATATATGGGCATGATATTTTTTTCTCATCCGGTCTTGGTTTTATCCCGAGTTATAATATTCCAACACCCGAAAATTATATAATAGGGCCAGGAGATCAGGTTCATATAGATATTTGGGGAAATGCATTCCATTCTTATGACTTGATTGTTTCTCCGGAAGGGTCCATAGTTATTCCCAACATGGGGCCGGTTTCCATTGCAGGCAGCAACCTCAAAGATGCTGAAACTATCTTGAAAAGAAAGCTTTCCACCAGTTATTCAGGAATGGGGTCATCGACATTCATGTCTCTTTCCATAGGAAAGATCAGAAGTCTGACAGTAAATGTCGTGGGTGATGCAAGAATCCCCGGAAGTTATGCAGTACCTTCTCTTTCAACTATCTGTTCAGCAATTTATATGGCAAATGGAGTTACTGAAATAGGTTCTGTCAGAAATATCAGACTTTTCCGTCAAAACAAACTTGTAGCCGTATTCGACCTGTATGATTTTATTATGAACGGAGTATTTGACCGGAATGTCAGACTTGAAGATAATGACGTGATTGCAGTCTCATCGTATCAGAATATTGTGGAAATAGAAGGTAAGGTCAAACGTCCAATGAAATACGAGATGATTGAGGGTGAGACTCTATCTGACCTTATCAAATATGCGGGCGGATTAAATGAAGATGCATCATCCGGATCAGTACATATCGACCGTCAGTCAGAGGCAAAAGTGGAATCATTTGATGTTTCACTGTCTGAAGCCGCTTCTTTTGTAATAAAGGGAGGGGATCATATCTATGTCAATCAGTTACAGCGTCAATATCAAAATCGCGTAAAAATTGCCGGAAATGTTTTTTACCCCGGCACATATTCAATATCAAATAATATAAGTAATGTAAAGTCTCTTATCGAATCTGCCGGCGGTGTAATGGATGGGACATATATGGAGAGAGCTTATGTGGTACGTGCCGGGGAGGATATGCAACCGGTGAGTATATCATTTTCACCGGAAAAGGTAATGGCCGGACTTCAGGATATCAATCTTGTACGAGGCGACAGTGTGAGGGTATTTTCAATAATGGAATTGAGCGATTCTTCGATGGTTGAAGTTTTCGGAGAAGTCAATGATCCGGGTAAATTCCTGTATCGCAAAGGATTGACAATTGGTGATGTGATTCTAACTGCAGGTGGACTTACCGATGGCGCTACTCTTTCAAATATTGATGTTGCAAGAAGAAACAAGAACAATAATTCAAAATTCGTTTCTGACAGAATCTCAGAAGTATTCAATTTGGATGCGGAAAACGATACTTCTGTTTTATCATTTCCTCTTGATCCATACGATATGGTTTTTATTAGAAAATCACCAAACTATCGTGAACAGCAGACCATTACAGTAAGAGGGGAGGTTTCATATCCGGGAACATACGTGATTGAGAAAAACACGGTCAGACTTTCCGATGTTGTAAAAAGGGCATATAATGTTACTTCAGATGCATATATTAAAGGTGCAAAATTGGTTAGAGTACTTACTCAGGAGGAGTATAACAGACTTCTCATCGCTCTTCAGGTTGCAAAAAATAAAACGCAGGACAGTACTTCAATCGATATTCTCTCTGTAGGAGACAGATTCGATATTGGAATCGATCTTGAAAAAGCGTTGAATAATCCCGGCTCTTATTCCGATGTAGTGCTCAGAACGGGAGACATCCTTGAAATTCCAAAGATGAACAATACTGTAAAAGTATCAGGTGCAGTCCTGTATCCGAATACCGTGGCATTTAATCCTGACTGGTCAGTGAAAGATTATATAAGCCAGGCGGGCGGCGCTGTCAAAGGAGCAAGGATAAGTAGATCTTATATTGTGTTTATGAACGGTATGGTTGCCAAACAGGGACATTCCGGATTTAAAGTGGAACCCGGTTGTCAGATTATTGTTCCACAGGTTAATGATAATGTTAAAAGACGTAGCTCTATGGCAGAGATACTCTCGATTGCTAC
>CAZPLM010000210.1:0-447 GCA_964587275.1 uncultured Muribaculaceae bacterium
AATTATACCATTTTCGCATTGTTTCAAAACTCCTGATGCTCCTTTTGACATTTCCTCAAGGTATTCCTTATAATCTTTTACAAACTGAATCTTATCAGTCATTGATATATCCTTCATGTTAAGAAAAATCCTTTGTACAGTAGCAAACTGATATGGAGATAATGATGCACTTAGATGCTTTGCATTAAATAATTTAATAAGAATAGCTGTATTACCTTCCGAGTAGCTATTTGAAGCGTTTATAATAAATTTCCAATAGTCGTCATTGTCAGAAATATATTTCAATACATTGCAAACCTCATTAACAGTCTCTTTTGAGGCATTTTCTTTTTTACCAGACAGGTAACTAATTAACTCTTTTCTGAGTATATCGCTCAAAGCGTTGTCTACTACAGATTTTCCAAGGCGAGAATCGAAATTCTCCTTCTTCGACAAAATTTTATTTAA
>CAZPLM010000210.1:457-3359 GCA_964587275.1 uncultured Muribaculaceae bacterium
TCTTCTGTATAGATATAAATATTAAATTTGTCGTAATAATCTGTAAAGAAATCAACAATTTTATCGTTCATGAACATACTGCTCGCAACAATAAGATAATCGTATGCTAAAGAGATATTATCGGGTGATTCTTTATATTTATTCAATAAATAATCCGGAGAATTTGCCGGATTCTTGGACTGTTCTATTTTTTCAATAAAGGCATCAATTCTATTATTCAATTGGTTATCGTCTCCTAAAACGCCGGAGATACCTCCAATAACCCTTCCAAGTTCATTACCGTCGGCATCTAAGACAAGAAAAGTAGGGTAGAGCTTGACAGAATACTTTTTTGAGAGTTCCGGTCCTTCGCCCTTTTCCATATCCATCTTGATATTTATAAAATTTGCATTAAAGTAATCTCCCGCTTTTTTAGTAGGGAAAACCACATTTGCCATCTGCTTACAAGGTCCGCACCATGCGGTATAACAATCCATGAAGATATATTTTGGTCCATTATTGTTGTTTTGGGCTTTGTTCAAAGCCTCTTGAAATGTCCCAGTCTCCCACTTAACACCATCTTGAGCGTAAGTAGAGATTGTAAATATCAATGTTATAATTAATAAAAAAATTTGTTTCATATTATAATTCGTTTTGAATAAGAAGTGGATTCAAGTCCATAACATTAAGAGGTATAGCAAGTTGCCATATTGGCGAATCAGCCGACAAAGTATATTCTTCTCCTAATATAGTACGTTTCATCTCTCTTGCTGTAGATGGGTCGGCATTTTGACGCTTTTGATCCATGAAAGACATATCAGTAGAGGTCAATTCTCTTCGCCTCTCATCTAAAATCAGTTTAAGCAATTTGGAAGGATCATTCTCTGTTGTAGGCGTATAGGCTGCTTTTGCAATTCTGCGAATTCTCACATAGTCCAAAGCAGCAATAGCTTCTGAAATATTTGGAGAACTTTTACGTAATGCTGACTCAGCCTTAATAAGCCATACCTCTGCAGTGTTTATACCTGAATGGACAATGTGTGACAAACTGATGGGTTCCGGATAATATGTTCCATAGGTACCATAAAATAGGCTGAAACGCAAATCGTTCTTTTGATCAATTATGGATAATAATTTATTTGACAAAGGTACTGAACTGACTGACATTCTTTTTCTGTAATATGTTATCTCTTCGTTAAGAACGCCATCTGATTCATAACCTGTTGGCCCGAATATAGGCATTTCCGGGTATACTAAACTTGTAAAGCTATTGTAATCAGTTAATTTACTGCGCATATTCAGAGATTCCACTGCATCCGAATATGCCTTATCATATTCTTGCATCCAAAGATAAACTCTCGCACGCACAGCATAAGCGGTAGCACGTCCGGGTATATGATTATAATCCGGAACATCTATTTTAAGATTGTCAAGTGCTTCGTTAAGATCTTTCAAAATCTGTGCATATACTTCTGCTACGGTAGCGCGGGGGTACTGTTTATTAATATTAGATACTGTTACTAACGGAACAGATAAATCAGTAGATGAAGTCTGTTTGTTATATCCCTTGCCATAATAATTTGTCAGAAGAAAATAAGTCATGGCCCTGTGGACAAGAGCACGTCCTCTAACCTCATTGCGCTGATAACTTTGTCCATCTTCAACTCTATCAATATTTTCAAGAATGTAGTTTACCACATAATTTGATTTGTAATACCAATCCCACGACATATCTTCTGCCGATCGGCTATAAGTAATATTTGATTTCCATTTATAGAAATTAATTGACAATTCAGTTGAACGTCCAATATAACCAATTGAAGAGGGATTTTCTGAACGAAAATAATCATCTGTAAAACTGTCCATAGCGTGGGACGATATCGGTACTATTGCATTACCATAGTCGTCAGAAGAACCGCAATTCATGAGTTTTGCTAAATCATCTACAGTTTGAGGAATTGTTCTTCCTTTAGGTATCACATCTACAAACTTATCACATGATACAACAGTAATAAGAATTGCAAGTATTATATATATTTTTTTAAAATTCTGTTTCATGACATTAAAATTATATGCTTAAAATTGAAGATTAACCGACAACGTATAATATGTAGGCTGTTTACCAAGGTAAGTGGTAGTATAGGAATTGTTAGAATATAATCTGTCAGGGTCAATTCCATCTCCTGCAGCTGCCCACCAGCAAAGGTTTTCTACACCCGCTTTCACTTGAAGTCCCTGAATAATATTACTCTTTATCAGCCTCTTAAAATCGTATGTAAGTCCCAATGATCTCAGGCGGAAAATATCGCCTGATTTTGTCTGGTACTCATTGCAATCTACTGTCTGTGCATAGGCCATACTTTGTACATTATAATATGCCTGAGGCACCCATGTTGTCTCTTCATCACCAGGCTGTCTCCAGCGCTGGTCAAAAGTTTTGTACATACGCGTATTATATGACATGCCAATGGATGGCATACGCACTTTATATCCTAATTTATATGTTACCATCATATCAAGCGTAAAACCCCTGAACTGAAAACTGTTCATCCAGCCTCCATAATATTTTGGCGACTTACGCCCAGATATAACAAGGTCTTCCGGAGTAAATGTTACGCTTGCTGTAGAAAAAAGGATTTTTTCTCCTTTACTGTTATAAACCAATGGTTTACCATCTGCACTGACTCCGGCATATTTATATTCAAACATATAATCTACAGGATACCCCTCAATGGCATCCTCATACAGAATATTGGAGAGGGTGGTAGCTCCTGCATTAACTTTTGTAACTTTATTATAGTTGTATGAAAAAGTGAGAGAGGAGTACCATGAAAATTTTTGATTCTTTATAGGATATCCATTTAATGTAAGATCAAGTCCGCGATTAAGCAAGGAAGCTGAATTCTTTTTAACAGAGGTCCAT
>CAZPLM010000211.1:0-3320 GCA_964587275.1 uncultured Muribaculaceae bacterium
ATCGCTGTCATACTTTCAGCCCAGTGTACCGACAAGAGGATCAATATGGTGACACCGTCACTCTTTGAGAGATTCCCTCATCCTGAAGATCTTGCATCAGCGTCATTTGACGAGGTATTAAGTCTGATCAAATCAGTATCATTCCCCAATAACAAAGCAAAGCATCTGATTGGAATGGCTCAAGTACTCGTAAATGACTATGGAGGAATCGTACCTGATGACATTGAGAAGTTACAGAAGATGCCCGGTGTCGGCCGGAAGACAGCTAATGTGGTTGCTTCAATTATTTTCAATAAGCCTGTGATCGCCGTTGATACTCACGTTTTCAGAGTATCTCACCGTCTCGGCCTGTCAAGGGGAAAAACCGTCCTGGATGTAGAGAACGATCTCACTAAAGGCATTCCGGCCGACCTTCGTCCAAAGGCCCATCACTGGCTCATTCTCCATGGGCGATATGTCTGCACCGCCAGAAAACCACATTGCTCAGAATGCGGCATTGCGCAATTTTGCGACTACTTCAAACAGAATTCATAGACTGTGTCGGGGGCAAATCCATGCCGTTTTGCACTCAAGTAGACGCTTTGGCCGTGTCGGGGGCGAATACCCACAGACTTGCACCCGGGCGAACTCTTTTGCCTGTGCCGGGTGCGAATACCCACCGATTTGCACCCATGCTAACTCTTTTGCACCCGAGCGGACACTTATACCCCCGGAATCATTACTTGGTTTTTAGTGGGAATAATTCTTCAACGAGGCTTTGATCCAATTTCAAAATTCTTCGAATCTGGCCATTTGTGGCGTGATAATCATAATTCATCAGGCGAGCCATCTTCAATTTAGCATTAGAGGGCAACATGGTCGGCTGCTTCACATTATATTCATTTACAGACAACTGCGCAATAACAGAATACAACTCCTCGTCAGTTAAAAAAACATTGTCATCCAAACACTTTGCAATCCCCCCGTAGGCCTCAACATTTTTTGAAACCAGCATAAAATAATGGCGCGCATTGCGATAAAAACTCTGGCCCTTTTTGAAAAAACAGTAACTGGCAGGTAATATCATTTGTCCATCCGATCTATAATTATCCGGAAGAATAATGGAATGACTCCGACAAATCATTCTTTTTTGTCTATAAGTAAGATCATTGAACGGGATGCCTTTCTCCAATTGAACAAGTTCATTAAAATAGAGATATCCAGCTCCCCAAGGATATGAAAATGGAGTATATCTCTCATGAGCAATGTATCCATTTCTATTGACATAGGCTATCTCATTGCGCATTGACTTTAAATCATTGATTGGCAAAAGAGTACAATAAAATTGCGAAAAATCCGTTACTATGCCCAATCTTGTAAAATATCTTTTCAGCCTGAACCTGAACTTCTCAAATAAACTGACGCATACAGTCTGAACGCCCTCTATGATAATATGAATATGATTATTCATAATCGCGAAAGTGATAATGTTGACATTGTAATCCGCAGCACAAACGGCCATCAACGTCATTCCAAACTTAAACTGTTTTTCATCACGAAAAATAATTCCGGATACAGTCCCCTTTGTAAACAAATGCCAATATGGTCCACCATAACTAAACTCATACTCACAAGCCCTTTCCATCTCAGAAAACGGCCTTGCCTCACTCAGCCGCATTTCCGCTACCTCAATATTTGTTTTCTCTTTCATACATCTTCCCTTCAATAATCAACGCAAAATACAATAGAGATTTCCAATACAATGGAATCTTAAACAAATCTTTTCTTACTCTCCACTAAAAAAATGTTAAAAAATTTGCATCAGTTGAAATAATATGACAATAATTTCAACATTGAGACTATCAAACTTCCGGGCAGAGTACAAACAGCCATCTTCAGCAGTCACATGACTATGGGTGGAAATACGGTCACACAGAATAAATTAGACTGATTCTCTCAATAAGAGTGTTCTTTAGAAGCCATCGTCAAAAAATCAAACGCCGTATGTCAAGCAAATACATTTCCGAGAGACTCCTACCCTCTGATGCCGAAAAAAAAACACAAAATCAATTATCAGAAAAACTTGCTGAAACCGATGTAAGTGCGATAATTCATCCGTTCTCCGATAAGGTTCATATCGTATTTGCCGTCAAGGAAAATTGCCCAGTCGCTTGCAAAGTTGTATTCGATACCGGCTCCAAAGTCGAGTCCGAGATGGAAAGCCTGTTCATGATCATTCCCGTTAAGAGCCATGCTTACACCTGCTATTGGATAGATATTCAAGCCCTTTAATGGAAGCTCAAGCAAATAATGGGCTGCAATGCTCGCTCCAAGGCCCGGATGTCTGTCAATCAACAACTCGGCGGAAGCCCTGCCCCTAAATTGATCAAAAGTAAAATCGCCGTGTGCGCCCAAAGCAAAACCCCACCCCGTATATCCGGTCTGAAGGCCCCATGCGCCAAAATTATCCCTGGCAAATTCTTCAACATTTGTCTGTGCTGATGAACAATAAAAGAAAGAAAGCAGAACTGCTAATGATATAAATACCTTTTTCATTTCATGTTTTTTTTATGCAAACTCGCTCATACATCGAAAATTATTTAAAATGTATGAAAAATCATATCTTTGTTTAAGTAGAACTCAATAATACCTTGCAAGAAATATTCCACACCACACTTTCAGACTACCGTTCTTACCTGAAACTCGAACGGTCTCTCTCCGACAATACTATTTCAAGCTACACATCTGATCTTGAATTTTTATTTGAATTCCTTGATAAAAAAGGTGTTACATCTCCGGAAAAAGCGACGTCAGAGCAACTTACCGAATACTTGATCTCTATCAACAAAAAAGACATTTCGAAGAGAACTCAGGCAAGAATCATCAGTTCAATGAAGTCACTTTACCGTTTTCTTGAGAGCGAAAACAGGCTTTCTCTTAATCCGTGTGACAGATTGGACTCACCTAAAATGTCACAATATCTGCCTGTAGTCCTGTCCGTTGACGAAGTAATATCAATAATTGAATCAGTAGACCAAAGCAAACCTGAGGGATGCAGAAACAGAGCCATTCTCGAAACTCTCTATTCATGCGGACTTCGTGTAAGCGAACTTGTAAATCTAAAAATATCCGAGCTGTTCTTTGCCGAATCTTTCATCAAAGTAACCGGAAAAGGTGACAAGCAACGGCTTGTACCAATAGGAGGACCTGCAATAAAAGCTATTTCATTCTATCTGGAGCAAAGACGTACAAAACCGATTAAGAAAGGGTGTGAAGATATACTGTTTCTTAATCGCCGCGGGGGAAAACTGACACGCGAGATGATATTCCATATTGTCAGG
>CAZPLM010000212.1:0-2431 GCA_964587275.1 uncultured Muribaculaceae bacterium
CATCATATCCGGATAACGGCGGATAGGTGAGGTAAAGTGAGTGTAGAAAGGAAATGCCAGTCCATAGTGCCCCACATTGTCGGTCGAATAACGGGCGCGGGCCATTGAACGGAGGGCGAGCATTTCAATCGCATTTTCTTCAGGTTTATCCTTTACTTCCGCAAGAAGGGCATTAAGGGTTTTGGAAATGTGTTTTGCATTGTCGGTCGGCCCCATTTCGTGTCCAAAATTCTTTGCAAAAGTGCGGAGGTTCCCCATTTTTTCTTCATTTGGCTGTTCGTGAATACGATAGACGAATGTAGGATCCTTGATGCCACAATTTTTAGCAACAAATTCAGCCACGTTGCGGTTGGCAAGCAGCATGAATTCTTCAATGAGCCAGTTGGCTTCTTTAGATATTTTCTGATAGACCTCGACAGGTTTGCCCTTTTCGTCTACCATAACTTTCATTTCGGGTCTGTCAAAGTTGATTGAACCTCTTTCAAAACGCTTATTACGGAGAATCAACGCAATGTCATTAAGTTTCAGAATCTCTTCGCAGAGAGGACCTTCTCTTGTCTCAATGATTTTCTGGGCTGCTTCATAGTCAAATCTGTGATTTGATTTGATGACGGTGCGTCCGAACCAGGTATTAAATACTTTGGCGTTATCATCAATCTCGAATACTGTTGCAAAGCAGAGTTTTTCTTCATCAGGCCTTAAAGAACATAATTTATTAGAAAGGTTTTCCGGCAGCATCGGAATTGTCCTGTCAACCAGGTAAACAGAGGTTGCGCGGTTATATCCTTCTTTATCAACTACATCCCCCGGTTTTACATAAAATGTAACATCTGCAATGTGAACACCTACTTCATATCGTCCATTGTCAAGCTTGCGGAACGAAAGTGCATCATCGAAATCCTTGGCATCTGTCGGGTCAATGGTAAATGTGGTGATGTCTCTGAAGTCACGTCTTTTCTTAACCTCTGCTGAAGTGATTTGTGCGGAAATCTTGTCGGCTGCATTTTCAACTTCCGGCTCAAATCTGTATGGAAGCGAGTATGCCGCCAGAATTGCATGCATTTCCGTATTGTTTTCACCGGGTACACCGAGAACGTCAACTATTTTTCCGAGAGGTTCCACAGATTTACGCGGCCAGTCGGTGACAATTACTGCAACCTTAACACCGGCTTCAGCCTTCTTTCCGCCGATTGTTGGCAGATCATCAAGTGTCTCGACCGGTATTCTGATATCGTAAGGCATACTTTTGCTCTCGACAATCGCCCAGACCTGATTACCTCTGACAGAGAGGATACCGATATGCGGCTTTTTTGAGCGTTCAACAATATATGTTATCTCTCCTTCACGCCTGCGGTCATTTTTTTTGCGGCTTCTTGAAACGGCAACTTTGACTGTATCTCCGTTGAGCGCCCCGTGCAGCTTGCTGTATGGTATGAATATATCATTTTCATCACCTTGAACTGTGACAAACCCATAACCGTCACGGGCCAGTGAGACTTTTCCAACGACCTCTTCCGAACTTTTACTTCTTCTCTCTTTGAAACGCACTTCATTGCGTTCCTGTTTCATTCTGGACCTGAGATGGGTATTCTTTCTATTGCCACCTTTGTTTCTTTTTTCACTCATATTTAAGTAACTTTGTACATTAATTTAGCAAATTTAATAAAATAATATGGATATGAAGAAGGTACTTTTAATGATTCTTGATGGTTGGGGCGAAGGCAGGCATGACAAAAGCAATGCTATATATACTGCCGGCCAACCGGAGATAGATGCCTTGCGAAGCAAATATCCCTTTTCGCACCTGAAAGCCTGCGGTGAGGATGTCGGATTACCTGATGGACAGATGGGTAATTCAGAGGTCGGACATTTAAATATCGGTGCCGGCAGAATAGTTTACCAGGATTTGGTTAAAATAAACAGGGCCTGCAGTCAGCATGCTTTGCTTCAAAATAATGAGATCAATGCAGTTTATGACTATGTAAAAAAGAAAGGTTGTGCACTTCATTTTATTGGACTTTGTTCTCATGGTGGAGTTCACAGCTCATTGGATCATCTGTACGAATTTCTCCGTGTTGCAAAGGAAGAGGGCATTGAAAAGGTCTATGTTCACTGTTTTATGGATGGCAGGGATACCGATCCCAAAAGTGGAAAAGGCTTCGTAAGTGAACTGGAAGAGAAGATGAAAGAGACGACCGGAAAAGTTGCTTCAGTTATTGGCAGATATTATTCTATGGATCGTGATAAGAGATGGGAGAGAATCAAAGAAGGATATGATCTGCTTGTTGAGGGTAAAGGTGCTCATTTTACCTCTGCCGTAGAAGGGATTCAGTCCTCATACGATGCAGGAGTAACAGATGAGTTTATCAAGCCAGTTTCCATTCGCGATGCACAGGGAGAGCCTGTCGGAACAATTATGAAGGGAGATGCC
>CAZPLM010000212.1:2441-3319 GCA_964587275.1 uncultured Muribaculaceae bacterium
ATTTCAGAAATGACAGGGCAAGGGAGATCACTACTGTCCTGACTCAGGAGGATATGCCGGACAAGGGCATGCATACTATTCCTCTCTATTACTGTTGCCTTACTCCGTATGACGACAAATTTAAAGGGCTGCATATTCTATTTGACAAAGAAAATGTAAAAATGACCATAGGCGAAGTGGTGTCAAAAGCTGGCAGGAAACAACTCCGCATTGCAGAAACTGAAAAATATGCACATGTGACATTTTTCTTCTCAGGTGGAAGAGAAGAGGTCTTTCCGGGAGAGGACAGGATCCTGATCAATTCTCCAAAGGTCGCGACATACGATTTGAAACCTGAAATGAGCGCATTTGAGGTTAAAGACGCATTGGTTGCAGACCTCAAGACACAGAAGCATGATATGATAATACTAAATTTTGCAAATGGAGATATGGTGGGGCATACGGGTGTTTATGATGCCATCTGCAAGGCGATAAAGACCATTGACACTCTCACCGGAGAAGTTGTGCGCTGTGCGGTTGATAATGATTATTCAGTTCTTGTAACTGCTGACCACGGTAATGCTGACCACGCTGTTAATAATGATGGTATGCCTAATACCGCTCATTCTCTGAATGAAGTGCAGTTTATTGTGGTTGACAGGGATGTCAAGAGTGTCAGAGATGGCAGATTGGCTGATATTGCACCTACTATGCTTGCCTTGATGGGGATTCCTCAGCCGGAGGAGATGACCGGAAACTGCCTTATAGAGTTCTGATATGGCATTTGTACACCTTCACGTTCATACGCAGTATTCGATTCTGGATGGTGCTGCTGCCATTCCAAAGCTTTTTGAAAAAGCTGAAGAAGATGGTCAGACGGCCCTTGCCATTACCGATCA
>CAZPLM010000213.1:0-648 GCA_964587275.1 uncultured Muribaculaceae bacterium
TCTCTACTATGCGTGGCGTGCCTCAGCTCTATTATGGCGATGAACTTGGATTTACCAGCGCTGATGGTTCGACAGGACATTCTCAGGAGAGGATTGACTTCCCGGGCGGATGGTCATCAGATAAGGTGGACCTTTTTGATGCAAAGGACAGGAGCGTCAGACAAAAGGATTTATTTGACTATACTTCCGCTCTGTTTACCTGGCGCCGTACCAACGATGCCGTCCATAATGGTAAATTGATCCATTTCCGTCCTACCGAATGTAATGTTTATGTCTATTTCAGATATACGAATGACGAATGTGTTATGACCGTTATCAATAATGGCCAGCAGGATTATCGTATTGAATGGGACCGTTTTTGGGAGATAACTTCAAAATATGCTTCCAAAGGCCGTAATATTATCACTCATAATATTGTTAAACTCGGAGACAATACATCCGTCCCTGCTCAATCCTCAGCAGTGATAGAGTTCAGCAAGTAGGGTTATTATTGATCTACCCAAATTAATTTGCTCTCATCGTAACCGCGATCTTTTATCCTGGTTATTAAATAATCCTGGTCTTCAGGAAGAAGCATCTTTGTTCTGCTTAATATCCAGAGGTATTTTTCTGTTGAACTTCCGATGAGTGCATAGCGGTAATCATCAG
>CAZPLM010000213.1:658-3311 GCA_964587275.1 uncultured Muribaculaceae bacterium
TTCCAGAAAAATGCTACTTTCAGTTTGGATGGAACATCCGGATCGGGTATTTTCGCCTTTCCTTCTGTCTCTTTGTATTTGCCTTCCAGGCTGCCTTTGTATCCTGAATTAATCACTTTGATCAATCCATCTTCTCTGATTGAATAGTTTGCAGTGACACCTTGCATATCGCGTTCGAAACTATGGTCGAAACGTGCAATTTCATACCATTTGCCCAGATATTTATCCAGGACTAATGTTGAAACAGTAGAATTATCAAATTCTTTCTTTTGTGAATTATTAGCCGCGCAGGAACCTAAGCTAATAATTAATGTCAATCCGTAGATTAACGATAGCTTGATTGTTTGCATAATGTTATTATTAAAGTTACAGTTAATGGCCGCAACTACCGGTTAATAATCAAAGATAATAATATAATTATTTATTATGTAATCGTTCAATCTCCTTGCGTATGTCATCGATTATTTCTGGATTGGCGATTATCTTTTTATTATTGATTTTTTGAGAGTATATGTAAAAAACATTCCCACCAAATTTTTCTTTGAATTTCAAGTGAGTTTTAGCTTGTAATAAATATTCTTTATGTATTTCTGGTATCTGTAATCCAATATTTACGGGTTTTATTTGTAGCCCAATATAATTATTAGACATTTTGATATAAAAATCCACATTAAAAAGACGATCCCACTCATCTGGTGCTGGTTCAATCGTAACATTAAGAATAGTTTGAAGTTGCCCATAAATGGTTTGTATTTCAGTAAGGTATCCATCGTATGTACGGTCTAAGACAAGTTGCAACATATATTCAATACAATCTTGTTCGGTAATATTGTCGACTTCGTACTGAATAACTTCTGTAATTTTAATATACAATTTTTTACCAAGATCTTCAATCTGAGATTTTGATCGGACATTTTCGAAATAGTAGTTTTTCCATTATTCAGGTGTTTTTGGAGAACATTTTCATATTGATTCAGAAACGGCGCCGACATTTCTCTTGAAATTTAACTGATAGCGGTTCATTGCGCTATTTAATATCCACTCTTTAGCCATAATATAATGTGTTAAATTTAGTTAGATACTTGAAATTAATTGAATTGTCTACTAAAGCTAACTTTTTCTTTAAAAGGTGAGCATTGATAAATGTTTTGTTTTCTAGATAGAGATATGCCAATATATGGCCTTCATTATCGTATTTCTGCTCGCCAAATTTCAGAAATATATGTTTTCCCGATAATGTATGACTTAAAAATTGAATGGCTTCTTCATTTCTCTGAGGATCTTCTTTTATACCGATCAATCTTATTGTTATTCCATTATTTAATGTTATTAATTTAGGACTGATAATACTTTTTACAGAATATTTGGTTTCACGATATTTTGGACTTTTGGAGTCAATGACGGATCCAAATTGTAGTTTTTTTATGTCAATTTTCTTATTAATTTTATGGTGGTCTACGAAATGGTAAGGTAAAAAGGATAGTGCTGATTGATAATCAATAGGGCCTTCTTGGGATAGTGTCTGTATGTCGGTGCTGTCATATAAGGTATCCTGTCCTATTTTTTCTTTTATAATTTGAATGAAATCATGGTTGATTTCATAACCAATAGAGTTTCTATTCAAGTTCTTAGCGGCTAAACCGGTTGTCCCACTTCCCATAAAAGGATCAAGTATAACCTCTTCAGGAAAAGAAAACATTTTAATTAAACGGTGTGGCAATTCTTCAGGGAACATTGCTAAATGCTTATCTTGTTTGGCTCCATTAAAATACCAATGTCCGTTAAAATATGTGTTCCATTCTTCATTTGTTAATACTGAGTTTTGTTTTTGTTCCATTGTGGGTTTTGGTGCGTTCCCCTGCTTTTTAAAAAGAAGTATGTATTCAAAATCAAGTTTTACAATTCCATTGCGTGGATATGGGAAGCTGCCCATAACTGCACCTCCACCTGTCGTATTCATTGTAGTAGTCTTTTGCCAGATGATTTGTCCCATAAAGTCTAACCCTATTGTTTCGCAGAAACGGATGATTTCTGAATGAATTGGGATAACTTTATATCTCCCGTAATAGACAGATCTGGCAAATTGATCGCCAATATTAATACATAATCTACATCCATCATGCAAAACACGAAAGCATTCCATCCATACTAAATTTAAATTGTTGATGTAGTTTTCGTAACTGTCGTTAAAGCCGATTTGATTTACATCACCATAGTCTTTCAGTTGCCAGTATGGGGGTGATGTGATTATCAAGTGAACGGATTTATCTTCTACTTCATTCATCTTTCTGCTGTCTCCGTTAATGATAATGTGACTTGTCTTCAATATTTTAGTATTGTGTGATGTTCAAAGGTATAAAATTCCTGTATTATGGAATAATCATTAATATTTGAAAAAGATATTTATTTGCTATAGTTTAATTGCTTTGCTATTGCAGAGGATGTAGCGTTTGTCTGTTTTTACGAGATTGCCACTTGTCCAGTCACAGTCGGTTATTGTTGCGATAGGTTCGCCATTGATGTTTTCAATGATTGGGTCATCATATACATTGCTCCCGAACTGGGTTTTTTCGGCTGCATGTGCCGGCAACAAAACGAGGGCTTTTTGTCGCTGACCTGTGCTTTTTTCGCTTGCCGGCAACAAAACTGGGGC
>CAZPLM010000214.1:0-3307 GCA_964587275.1 uncultured Muribaculaceae bacterium
GCTGCTGCAAATGGAATCAATCTGCAAACTGCTGGAAGCAAACAGGGAACGGATAATAAAAGAGGTAGGACATATTATTCCCCTAAGTGTCGGAGGGGCAGCCACATCGCTTGTCCATACCGCTGTCAAGCTGGCCACGCTTTTCCCGAAAGACTCTGACAACTTTGTAGTATACGGCAAGGATGCTTCCCGTACAGCATTGATTTATAACCGATTGCTTTCCAAAAATGAGTCCTCTTTCATCCATGGAATAAAAGATGAGCAGAGGGATCTGTTAGAAAAATACAATAACAGGAAAATAGAGTTTGTCTCTATTGAGGAGGCGCGTGAAAAAGCCCCTCATTATACGGACTTTTCACAACCTGAACAGTTCGGAGAAGATAACCTTCTTGTCAAGTCACTTGACATCAACAATCTGATACCCAAGATTAACTGGAATGCATTTTTTGCCTTCTGGGGATTTAAGGGTTCTTTTCCTGCAATAATATATGGTGACAGTGCAGAATCCAAAGAGGCTGAAAAGCTCTACGAAGATGCTATGAGAGTGTTGGGAAAAGCTGTGGAAGGAGACGAAATCGAAGCTTCTCTCATTCTTGATTATTTCGAAGGTCGCTCACGCCATGAAAAAATAGTCTTATACGACAAAGGAAAAGAAATTCTCTCTCTCACTATGCCGCGACAACTAGAGAAAGGAAGCGAATACCGCTCTCTGGCTGATTACTTCCCTTCAGATTCCGGCTTCGCCCCGGCAATAGGCCTATTTGCATTGAAAATTGAAGATAAGCTGGCGAAGAATTTTGACAGGAAAGATTACGAATGTCTGCTTAGACACAGTCTTTGCGCAAGGCTTGCCGAAGCATTTGCGGAATGGATGCAGGAAAAGACAGTATTTGGCGGTACTGCCATCAGACCGGCATTCGGATATGCTGTCTGTCCTGACCACACCCAAAAAAGAGATGTATTCAAACTCCTTGATGCTAATAATATTATAGGAATATCGCTTACTCAAAACTGTGAAATGATACCTGAAACATCCCTGTGCGGAATGTTGATTGTTCATCCTCAGGCAAGGTACTTTGATATGAAAAGATTTTTTTAATTACCTTGCGCCCTCATAATAATTTGTGAAATGAAAGTCATTGATGTTCTCAACAGCAGTAAAAAACCATTTGCCTCATTTGAACTTGTCCCGCCTCTGAAAGGCAGCGATATCAGTAAACTTTATGATGCAGTAAAACCCTTGATGGAATTTAACCCGCCATTTATCAATGTCACTACCCACAGAGACGAAGTGGCTTACAGACAGGCTGAAGACGGGACATTCCGTCAGGTTGTCGTAACAAAAAGACCCGGTACCCTGGCAATTGCAGCAGCAATAATGAAACGTTTCACTGTTGAAGTCGTCCCACATATCATCTGCGGCGGAGTCACTAAAATGTCTATTGAAAACACCTTGCTGGACCTCCATTTCCTCAACATCAGAAATGTGATGGCGCTCAGAGGAGATGCAGTTTCAGGTGAAAAATATTTCACACCAACTGCAGGCGGATTCAGATACGGCAGCGAACTTGTTCGCCAAATTTCAAATATGAACCATGGCAAATATCTCGATGACAACCTGAAAGATGCTGTCAAAACCGATTTTTGCATAGGCGTTGGCGGTTATCCTGAAAAACATTGCGAAGCTCCAAACATCAATGAAGACATATTGCATCTTAAAGAAAAAGTTGATGCAGGTGCATCATATATCATTACACAAATGTTTTTTGATAATGAAAATTTCTATTCGTTTGTCAAAAAATGCAGAGAAGCAGGTATAACCGTTCCTGTTATTCCGGGCATTAAACCACTTTCCACCTCAAGACAGATTGAAATGCTTCCAAAAGCATTTTCCCTTGATCTTCCTGAGCTGCTTACTCATGAACTCAAAAAATGCAAAGACAACAACTCTATATATGAGATCGGGAAAGAATGGTGCATCGCTCAGTGCGAGGATTTACTAGCACACGGAGCCAAAGCCATCCACTTCTACACAATGGGTAAAGCAGACAATGTCCGTGAAGTAATACGCAAGACTTTCTGATTATTTCTATTTAACGCTCTTTTGACCTCCTGTCAAAAACAGCATCCTGTATTCTGACTCGAAGTTTGGAGTAAATATTTTCTTACCGATATTTTCCAGTATTTCCTCATGACTCCAGAACCTACCTCCGGCAAGCTCGCTTCCGGGATTTATAGGACCATCATAAATTGTTTTGTAGGCATGAACAAGTTCTTTTTCAAGAGAAGATTCAAAAACATACCGTTTAATAAAAACAGGGGTAAAATCATCAATCCCAAGTTCTTCCATTGTTTCTCTTTTCAGAGCGTCTTCTATTTTCTCACCGAAACCGACATGTCCTCCCACTGAAGTATCCCACTTATTCGGCTGAATGGATTTCCATTCGGGACGTTTCTGAAGAAATAACTCCCCTTCGCTGTTAAATAGATGGAGATGGACGACAGGATGAAGCAGTTTGCTGCCATCATGAACCTGCCATCTTGATGCACGTCCTATAATAATACCTCTTTCATTTACAATAGGAAAAATTTCATTGGCATCCTCATGGATTTCCTCATTATCATGATGAGCTGAAGTATCATCAGAAGATATATTCTCCACCGCCATCTGCTTAGTAGCTTTATTATTCCCATCGGAATTATTCTTCTCAACACCGGCGCTCCCTGAAGAGCCTGAAGAAGAATCCTCCTCCATCACTGAATAAAAATCCTTATCGGAATACGAAACAGAAATAACCGTTATATCCATTACCCCGGCAGGAAGCGATACCGTGATTTTTTCGCCGGCCTTATGCCCTGAAAGGGCGGAAGCAAGAGGGGAAAAAAATGAAATGCAGTTTTTGCCGGCACTTGCCTCATCTGCTCCAGTGATACGAATAGTCCGACATGAATCATTAATCTTCAAATGGATAAAAGCTCCTAAACCAATCGCATCCGGATCCTTAATCTTCACATCGGCAACAACAGCAGTTCGGATTCTTTCTTCCAGAAGATCAAGTTTGGCATTCAGATAGTTGCGAGTCACACGTCTGTCAGTTTCGTTTCCTTTCAAGTGATCCCTTTCGGACAAAATCTCTTCTTTTTCAGAGACAAGCGCATCCATACCTTCCCTCGTCACATAGTTGATGACACCTTTAGGTAAAAAAGCTCTCGGAGGTACTATTGGCACCTCTTCCTGATCGCCGTCTTTTACAAAACCCCTGCTCATAATAATTGATTTTAGAGTTTAAGAACTGCCATGAAAGCA
>CAZPLM010000215.1:0-3231 GCA_964587275.1 uncultured Muribaculaceae bacterium
TTTGCGTGCGGACTCGGGATCAATATTCCTACAGGCAAGGATTCCATGTCAATGACACAGAAATATCCTGACGGAGAAAAAGTACTCTCCCCAGGCACACTGATAATTTCAACAGTCGGCGAAACTTCTGACATTCGCAAAATACTCCACCCTGTCCTTAAATGTTGCAAAAGCAGAATTATTTATATTCCTTTCGATTCAAATCCTCAATATGGTCTTGGCGGATCAGCTTATGCTCAGACCTGTTCGCTTGTAGGCAATCATCCGGCAGATATAAAGGATACGCAATACTTTGCCAGGTGTTTCAATGCTGTACAGAAAATAATTGAGAAAGAACTTGCACTTAGCGGCCACGACATTTCAGCGGGCGGCCTTATTACTTCTCTTCTTGAAAGTTGCTTTGCTAACAGCAGGGGTGGCATGCAGGTCGATATGGGAACTATTCCGGTCGATGCCATTTTCAGTGAGACTCCGGGTGTACTGCTGCAGATTGAAGATACTGAAGCCGAATTGCTTCTTGCAAACGAGGGTGTTAAATTCCATGAAATCGGAGAATATTGCGAAGATCGCAGCCTTGAGCTCAAATGTGGAAATATTGCAATTACAATATATATTGATGAGGCCAGAGATATCTGGTACAAAACATCATATTTGTTCGAAAAGAGACAGTGCGCAAATAATCTTGCTGAGGAGAGGTATAAGAATTTCAAACTCCAGCCGCTCATTTACAAATTCCCATCAAAGAGAATGTGGAATGAATCATACCGTATAATGGACGATAATCGGAGACCTATTGCAGCGATAGTACGGGCAAAGGGCTCAAATGGTGATCGTGAAATGGCATGGGCTTTATATATGGCAGGATTTAAAGTCAGGGATGTTCATACGACAGATCTTGTCTCAGGTCGCGAAACGCTTGAAGATGTGCGACTTATCGTATTTGTTGGAGGATTCTCCAATTCAGATGTACTTGGCTCTGCAAAAGGATGGGCAGGATCTTTACTATATAATGAACGGGCTAAAAATGCTATAGAGAAATTCTATGCAAGAAAAGACACTCTTTCTCTCGGAATATGCAACGGTTGTCAACTTATGGCAGAACTCGGATTCATTACTCCTGATAACAGAGAGGATTCACCGAAGATGAGCCATAATGATTCACACAAATTTGAAAGCGGATTTATTGGAGTAACCGTTCCTTCATCACCTTCAATAATGCTTAAATCACTGTCCGGATGCAAACTTGGTATATGGGTGGCTCACGGAGAGGGGAAATTCTGTTTTCCAAAGCCAGTTTCAGAATACAATATTGCTCTGAAATACAGCTATAACGCCTATCCTGCCAACCCGAACGGCTCACCTGACGGGATAGCCGGAGTATGCAGCAAAGATGGACGCCACCTTGCTATGATGCCACACCCTGAACGTTGTTTGAGGCCGTGGAACTGGCCATATTATCCTGTTGAAATGAAATATGACGAATCAACACCTTGGGTTGATATGTTTGTAAATGCTTACGAGTGGATTGTAAACAAGAATTAAGTCCTTTTCTACTCGAATTTAAGAGTCCCAAAATATTCAGGCCTGTGAAAATCAGGACGTGGGCAACCAATTGGGTTCCAGCTGATGTAATGCGGGACAGCCATATCATCCCCACATTTATAAAAGTTGGCCCTTGCAGTTTTCCCATTTAACTTCGTACCAGTCATCGCATTACCGGCTTTTACCACTTCATTGAGGTTAATAAGCGCATCATCAGGAGATGTCGCAGCATCATTGAGAGAAAAAAGTTTAAGAGGAATAGCGATTACAACATTCCACTGTGTTTCTCCAACAAGCTGACCTATTGATGAAGAACCGAGGGATGATGATCTGCGAATTAGAGAAATGATATCATCATTAAATCGAATCCTGTTTTTGCGATCAGCTCCGCATGCAAATGTGCCGTGTCCTATGCAATTCATTTCAAGATTATAATATACAGAGTCAGAAAGAGATACAAAAAATTCCACACAGGAATCAGTATATGGTTTGGATGAAAAATCGTAGTCATAAACACCGCGGACATTATCTTCCCTTACGAAAAATTCCAGGAAAAGTTCATTTTCCGAATAGGCAATTCTGAATTTTACATCAGGCTTATAAGGATAACTGTTCCAATTTACGACATCTATTGATTCAAATTCAATCCCTGATGTGTCAAAAGCATTGCTGATCTCCTCAAGAGATGGATTTTCGTTGTAATATAAAAGTTTTTTTACGGAAAGTGTCTTCATGTCTGTATTGTTAAATGAGAAATCGAATGGTGTACCCACTGAACTGAAAAATGGTGCAATCAGGAATACTAATGATAAAATAATTGTTTTGCCGTTCATGATAAAATGTAAATACGGCAATAAAGTTAGCAGAAAATAAGTAATTTCCCGATAGTTGTAATTTTTTATTATTTTTGTGCTCTTATAATTTTGGAAGATATATTAATCAATTATTTATGACGAAAAGAGTATACAGATTCGGCGGAAAAGTTGCCGAAGGAAATGGGAAAATGCGAAATTTACTTGGCGGCAAGGGAGCCAACCTTGCTGAAATGTGCAAACTCGGAATGCCGGTTCCTGCCGGTTTCACTATCACAACAGAATGTTGCACAGAATATTTTGAACTTGGCGGAAAATACCCTGAAGGCTTGGTAAAAGATGTAACTGAAGCATTAAAAGCAACAGAA
The DNA here is from genome assembly GCA_964587275.1 of uncultured Muribaculaceae bacterium. Classification (GTDB taxonomy): domain Bacteria; phylum Bacteroidota; class Bacteroidia; order Bacteroidales; family UBA932; genus CAZPLM01. Next base: position 2,723 of record CAZPLM010000215.1, read on the forward strand.
ACAATAATGGGCAAGAAGTTCGGAGACCCTAAGGATCCACTCCTTGTTTCATGCCGTTCAGGAGCCAGAAGTTCAATGCCGGGAATGATGGAGACAGTTCTAAATATTGGTCTTTGTTCAAAGACTATTCCCGGTCTGATCAAGAAAACAGGCAATCCGCGTTTTGTATATGATGCATATCGTCGTCTGATTATGATGTATGCTGACGTTGTTATGGAAAAAGCCGAAGGACACGAGCCTGAGGATGGAAAGGGAATCAGAGTACAATTAGACAAAATGCTTGCTGATGTAAAAAAGAAAAATGGATATAAAAGCGATACTGATCTGAATGAGGATGACCTAAAGACTCTTTGTGACTCATTCAAGAATAGAGTCAAAGAGGTATTGGGAGAGGACTTTCCCGATGACGCAAAAGCACAGCTTTGGGGAGGTATCGGAGCTGTCTTCAAATCATGGAACGGAAAGAGAGCAATTGCCTATCGTAAAATTGAAGGCATTCCTGATTCTTG
>CAZPLM010000216.1:0-3231 GCA_964587275.1 uncultured Muribaculaceae bacterium
CGATTCGATAGTTGCGATTCCGATCACGCTTTCATACAAACAGCAGGACCATAATTCAGGGCTTGGGTCATATTTCAGAGATATGCTTCGCAGGACAATGAATGCTGTAAAGCCTAAAAGGTCATCATATCAGAATAATGATGACTACAGGGCTGATTCGTTATTGTGGGTTAATGATGCTCTGTACGGGTGGCTTAACAAGAATTTCAAGCCTGACGGGACACAATATGATCTTGACAGAGACGGGTTGAAAATATATACGACAATTGATTCGAGAATGCAGCGTTATGCTGAAGAGGCTATTGCAGAGCATCTCGGTAAAGAATTGCAGAGCGTTTTCAATGCTGATCTGAAATATAAAACCAATTATCCTTTTTACAACGACACACCTAAGAACGTGGTTGATCTTCTTATGAATCAGGGTCGTAAGTGGAGTGACAGATATCGCGAGATGAAAAAGTCGGGTGAGAGCGAGAGCGATATTTTGAAGTCGTTTGAAGTTAAGACTCAGATGAGGGTTTTTGCCTGGAACAACAAAGGCTATATCGATACCCTGATGACCCCGAATGATTCCATCCGATATTACAAGTCTTTTCTGAGGAGCGCGTTTATTGCGATCGAACCGAATACAGGCAAGGTCAAGGCATACGTCGGAGGACCGAATTATCGTTTTTTCAAATATGACAATGCGCGTCAGGGCAAAAGGCAGGTCGGTTCCACAATCAAGCCTTTCCTCTATACTCTGGCAATGCAGGAGGGTTATACTCCATGTGATAAAGTGGTGAATATTCCTTACAGTTTTATTGTGGGAGATGATACGTGGACACCGAAGAGTACCGACAAAGCGGAATGGATAGGGAAGACCGTTACTCTGAAATGGGGACTTACTCACAGTTCAAATAATATTTCAGCCTATCTGATGAAACAGTTCGGCCCGGAGGCTATGGTTGAAATGTGTCATAAACTCGGTATAAGCTGTTATCTGGATCCTGTGCCGTCTCTCTGTGTAGGCTCCTGTGATATATCGGTATATGAAATGGTGGCTGCTTACAATACTTTCCCAAGCAGAGGCGTCTATATAAGCCCGATGCTGGTTGACAGAATTGAGGATAATTCCGGAAATGTCCTGACCACTTTTTCTGCAACAAAAAGGGAAGCGATCGGAGATCCTACGGCATATTTGATGGTTAACCTGATGCAGGGTGTCGTTAATGAAGGTACTGCAGGGAGAATTAAATGGAAGTACGGGATTCAGGGTGCAGCTGGAAAGACAGGTACGACAAATGACCAGTCTGACGGCTGGTTTATAGGATATGTTCCAAAACTGACTGCCGGTGTATGGGTAGGAGCGGAAGACAGACAGGTGCATTTCTCAAGCCTATATTATGGCGGAGGTTCAAATATGGCACTGCCAATCTGGGGTATTTTTATGCAAAAAGTATTGCAGGACAAGAGTATAGGTATTACTTCGGAAGATGTCTTCGTGGCTCCTCCGGGGTGGAATATGAATCTTAACTGCTCTGGTGGAGATGAGGATTTGGGTAATGAACAGGTAAGACAGAGGAAAGAAGAAGAGGAATATTTTGATTAGACGCGTATGAAACAGGTGAAGACAATAGCAGTTGTATATGGGGGCAACTCCTCTGAGGTTGATATTTCAATATTAAGCGGGCGTTATGCGGCCGCAAATATCGACAGGGATAAATATAAGGTATTGGAAGTACTTCTCAGGGGAAGCGACTGGAAAGTCGTGGAGTGGCATGATGAAAAGATGAATGTGTTGGCTGATATTGATAAGAATGACTTTTCGTTTATGGCGGGGGGTGAGAAAAAGAAGATAGATGCGGCATTTATAATGATACACGGTACTCCCGGGGAGAATGGATTGCTTCAGGGTTATTTTGAGATGATAGGTATCCCTTTCACAACCTGTTCGGCATTTGTAAGCACGATAGCATTCAATAAATATTCCTGCAAGACATTTCTTCGCGATCTGGGGGTAAAGATGGCACGTGAGGTCTTTTTAAGAAAAGGGGACAGATATAATGCGAGGGATATTGTGGAGAGGCTCGGCCTTCCTCTGTTTATCAAGCCGAGTGACGGCGGAAGCAGTTTCGGCATTTCCAAGGTCAAAAAGGCTGAGGATCTGGATAAGGCTATTTATGAGGCATTTCAGGAGAGCGATACGATCCTGGTCGAAGAATTTATTCCCGGCAGGGAGATGACTCAGGGTGTCTATTTTTCCAAAGGTGAAGTTATTGCCCTTCCCATTACAGAGATTATTCCCGATAATGAGTATTTTGATTATGAATCGAAATATCTTGGCAAAAGCAAGGAGATCTGTCCTGCGAATATCAGTTCCGAACTCGCTGCTGTAGTGAGCGGACAGTCGGCCAGGATATATCACTATTTCGGATGCAGGGGGCTGATAAGGATTGATTATATTGTAAATGGTGATGATGTTTATTTCCTTGAGATCAATACTGCGCCGGGGATGACGAAAATGAGTCTTGTCCCGCAGCAGGTCAAAGTGGCAGGGATGGATATAAAGTCATTTTTTACTGCTTTGATTGAAGAGGTTGCATAATATTTCTGAAAGTGACGACAATAGGTACATTTGTTAAAAAGAGTTGCGAGCGTCTTTCCGACCTTTACTCGAAGGAAGAAGGTACGGCGATATGTGTCAGATTGCTCGAATACTTTCTAAAAGTACCTCCATACAGATATATTTCTGATCCTAAAGATATAATTCCTGATGATAAATTGAGTCTGCTGCTTGAAGCTGTCGATCAGCTCCGTGATGCACGGCCTCTCCAGTATGTGCTCGGATATACTGAATTTGCAGGATTGAAAATCAAGGTCAGGGAGGGCGTTCTGATACCTCGCCCTGAAACTGAGGAGCTTGTTAATCTGGCCGCGGATTCCTGCGAGAATATTTTGGATGCCGGAGAATCATCACATAAAGAAGAGAGTTATAATATTCTTGATGTATGTACCGGTTCAGGGTGCATTGCGTATGCACTGGCTTCTCAATTTCCTCAGGTACAGGTGTATGCGTGCGATAACTCTGATGAGGCAATTAAGATCGCATGCAGGCAGAAGGTAAAGACTGAAGGTGCAAGACCTGTTTTTTTCTATGCAGATGTCCTGTCTGCTCCTCCGGCAGGACTTCCAATGTTTGATATGATTATAGCAAATCCTCCATACGTCTGTGAGAGAGAGAAGCAGCTT
>CAZPLM010000217.1:0-3220 GCA_964587275.1 uncultured Muribaculaceae bacterium
GTCAGTTGAAAAGTGACAGTCGGAGTTGAACCGCTGCCGGAAACGGGGACACCTGTTATTTCAGATGTATATATATTGTCCGCATTCTTGCATAAATAATCTATGCGTGCGGCCGTTCTTTCCATATCAATAGTCGTCGAAGAAACTCCTCCGGATGTAATGGTGATGACATCGTTGCGTTCAGAGTCGTAAACATTGGTCATCAGAAATCTGTTTGAGCTATAAAGAATAGTTCCAAGTAGAACGTATGATGTGCAGGTATGCTGCAATGCAACAAAAGTCGCATAACTCATACCTGTACTGACGTTAGTCATTTCTGCAGCACTATTATCCGGATTGGCAATCAGGAATATCCTGTAATCGCCGTCTTCGACATCAACAGAAGTGGTAAAACTATACCTTGTATCTGTGATTTTTGTAGGGACAATCCCCTTTACAACAGCAGCGACATTACCAAACGTATAGTCTGAGCCGCCGGCCTGGGCCTCAACCAAAATAAGATTAAGGGTCGAAATGATATTTTCACCCTCCTCGCCTGTCTGCTCTCCATAAACACCGGTACCTGCGGTACTCTTGGTGGTTCCGCTATAAGGCAGATTAAAATAGACTGTAATAAAAGTATGATTTTCCGCAACGGAGCCATTATCAGGACTCCATCTGAAATCCTGAACACAGCCGTCAAACAGAAGGCTTATTGCGCAGAGCAGAAATATACTTTTAAACAGTTTCATCAATTATTATGATAATCATTCATAAGTGGTGAGTTTCCGGAGGCAACCTTAAAATAGTCGCCTCCGTTACTCTCCTCTAAATATTATAAGTCCACATTCTGAACAGGACGCAAAGCCCATGACAGGACGTTGATAGTGCAAGAAATATATGTATCCTGGTCATCATCAGGCTGATCAGGAACAGAAGGAATGTCAGGAGTACCAGGTTGTGAAATTGTGTTGATCATAACACGATAACTTGTATTGCGAACAACGCCATAACGTCCGAGATCACCTAAATCATACGAACCATCAAACACATAAGTGTCGTTATAAAGTTCAGCATCAGTAAAATGACGGATACGGACTCCATAATAGCAATAACCCTCATTGTACTTGACAATTGATACTTTGGCATTAAATGCGGTAACCTTTGCGGTTTCCCAGTCTACTGAATTGACGGAAACTCCAGTAATAGCAGTTGAACCGTTATTGCCGTCCAATGTAACAACAACATCAGTTGAAGCAACTGAAGAAGCAAAGAAAGGAGAGCCTGAATAGCTTTCAAGTTTTCCATATTCCACAAGTTTTGCGGTAAGCAATGCAACATTATATTTTGTTGATGTGTTGTTGAGAGAATACCATGTTCCATCCGCTTCAACTCCGTTACCGTTTGTTGTGGTTACATAAGGAGTGTATTTAGCTCTGATAAGTACGCGTGTGGTCTGATTCCTGTCCTGATTGTCAGTGTTGAATGTATTTTCGAGACAATATTGAGGAACGCCTGTTGTTGAAGGAGTTGCACTGTATGGTGACAAAGCTCCGGTTATGCCGGCTCCATTAGAAAGTGCATTGAAATCATTTGCAATAGTTGACTGAAATGTCCCGTCATAGTTAGGATCCTTTGCATAATAAACACGATTGGTCCCGTTGATAAGCTTCCATGGGTTGCTTGAACCGTCAGTACCATACCATCCTGAAACATCCATTTGACGGAAAGGATAGGTATATTTATTTGTAATATCAAGATTCCATCCGAGGATTTCAACACGGTCGCCTGCATTGTTTCCACTCAAAAGATAGATAATATTTGCATCATCATCGCTTGTTGCCTTGTACCATCCTGCAGTAGTTGAAGAAGTAGATATCACGGTTGAAGTGTTGCTCTTGATCAATTCTACTTTTGAGACCATCCTTTCAAGATTGATTACATTATTAGCAACACCTGCAGTTGCCAGAGCAGCTGAAGAATAAGTCGTGCAGGTGGTCATATTCATTCCGGTATAATCAGTACCTTCAAGCTTTATGGAAGGCGCGCTTGTCATCAGGAAGCCATCTGTTGTATTGGCGATATTGCCTATAGTCAAGCCTGTAACGACCTGATTGACTTCAGCAAAAGTCTTACCAACTGCGAATGTAGTCTTTGCGATACCTGTCTCTTTGGAAATATTTGCCAAAGCCACAACATACTGAACAGAAGAGTTGACTTTAAAGGCGTCAGTAGTAGCGGAAGTGGTAATATTACCGTCAGGTACAGGAGAGCTCCATGCTGTAGGGACCACCAGTCCACCCTGAACTGTGTTGATTTCACCAAGACTTGAAGCTATGTCAGTAATCGTAAACTGACTGAGATCAGACACGCCTGCTGCAGCTCCGAAGAAAAGCAGAGTAAGATCCGTAACCTTGTATTCGTCAGTTTTACCATCATCGAAGACTTCATTCAAATCACCTGCAGCCTTTGTGGTTGAAGTACCGGAAGGAAGCCTCAATTTAATCGATACATAGGCATTACCATTCGAATCCTGAGGATTGTTTTCGGTAGCCTCTTTTGTACAAGACGCCAGCATCCCGACTGACAGAATTGCCAATAATAAACTTTTAAGTTTCATTTTTAAGTGTATTAGTTATTATTATTTATTATCATTTATAGCGCGTTGCCGCACGTTTTCTCTAACTTTCTCAAGTTCTTCAAGGTTTGAAGAGGCCTCTTTCACACCTGATTTCAAGGCTGACTGAAGCAATGTTTCGGCTCTATCATAATCTCCTTTAAGCATTGCAAGTACACCACGTGCATTCGATGCCTCAGGTGAATTTCCAGCCTTATCCAGATACTTCTCTGCACGATCAAGATTTCCTTCTTCCAGATATATGCAGGCTGAATTAAGGTTGGCAGTCTCATCCTCCGGAAATACCCTTACCGCCACATCAAACACATCCTTGAATTCCGGACTGCCTGCCTCGTAAGTGCGTGCAACAGCAAACATTTCTTCAAGACTGAGCAACTGAGGCCGAGTTTTGAACTGTTGTTTTGCCTCATCGAGACTGAATGAACGTACAGTATACTGCACCATATAATCCGAATGGCGTAAAGCAGGAAAGACATTTTGCAGAAGGAAAGAATAAGCGGTACCATTATCAATGCCTTTGATCTTGCGCTCCCTGGCATCAGGATCCAATGTACCGTCTATTGCCGAAAGTATCTCATCTTTCTGAACCATATCACTTTCTGC
>CAZPLM010000218.1:0-3210 GCA_964587275.1 uncultured Muribaculaceae bacterium
CTTTGAATCAAGACATATCACACCTCCGCCTGAACATCCTTCCATTTGATCAATCTTATTCCAGATAACATCTTTTGCAGCCTCTTCTACACTTGAGTTTTTATATTCCATTTGAGCGCAAATATCATAAGCAACACATCTTCTAATCCAAAATTCGCCATGGCCTGTGCTTGAAACACCCACAACCCCGTTCTTTGCATAAGTTGAAGCACCGACTATCGGTGAATCTCCTACTCTGCCCCATTTTTTCCCTGACATTCCTCCTGTTGACGTTGCTGCTGCAATATTTCCATGTTTATCGAGAGCAACGCAACCTACTGTTCCATGCGGAGCTCCTTCTTTTTTAGATTTTAACAGTTGCTCCAGTTCGATCTTTTTCTCCTCAGTGTCGAAATATGAATTAGGCACAATTTCAAGTCCATTCTGTTTTGCAAAATATGAAGCCCCGTCGCTGATTAGAAGGACATGCGGGCTCTGTTCCATAACAAGACGAGCCGCTTTAATAGGATTCTTTATATCAGTTACACCGGCAACAGCTCCTGCGTTCAAATTACTGCCATCCATGATGCAGGCATCAAGTTCGTGTTTGCCGTCAGCAGTGGAAACAGCACCTTTACCTGCATTGAAAATAGGACAATTCTCCATATAAACGACGGTTGCCTGGACAGCATCAAGTGCGCTTCCTCCGGTATCAAGTATTGCTTTGCCCTGTGATAGAGCCTCTTCAAGAAATATCTTGATATTGTCTGCTTTTTCTTGAGGCACAGGTTTTGATCCGCCGGCACCGGCGTGCAGTACTATTGCCCACTCTTCTGCAGGTTCATCGTTAACGACGGTATCACATGCGTTTTTGCATGAAACAGTGACAAAAAGAAATATAAGAGCTAAAAAAAGTGATCTTTTCATATTATTAGTTTTTTATTGGTGTAAGTTATCAGTATGGTCTATTATTTATGGATACTTTCTACTGCTTCTTTTAATTGAATCAGAGCCTTTTTCAAAACAGAACGCGGTGCAGCCACATTCATTCTCATAAATCCTTCTCCACCAGGGCCAAAAGCTTCTCCGTCATTAAGTGCCAGGTGTGCCTTATTTACAAATAAATCGATCAGTTCATTATGCTCCAAATGCAGCATTTTGCAATTTAGCCAGACAAGAAACGAGGCTTGTGGCTTCACGGCAACAATCTGAGGGATATTTACAGAGAGATAATCAGAAACAAAAACAACATTTTCCTGCACATATTCGAGCATTTGAACTCTCCATTGATTACCATATTTATATGCAGCCTCTGTCGCAACTGTCGAAAAGAGCAGAGGGGCATTAAATTCATTGATTTTTAAATAATTATAAAATCGATCCCTGATTATTTTATTTTTAACCACTGAAAAGGAACTGACAATTCCGGCAATATTGAAAGTCTTTGAAGGTGCAGCAAATGTAATACTTATGTCAGCAGCGTCTTCAGAAGCGGTTGCAAATGGAGTATGAACATTTCCGAATAGCGGCATATCTGCATGTATTTCATCCGAAATAACAATTACGTTATGAGCTTTGCACATAGTCGCAAGTCTTGCAAGTGTTTCCCTGCTCCATACACGACCTGCCGGGTTATGAGGATTTGAAAGAATGAGCAACTTCGCATTACTGTTAAAGCAACTTTCAAGTTGCGTGAAATCCATATCATAGACTCCATTATTATATTTCAACGGATTGAAAATAAGTTTGCGATCATTGTCTTTGGGTAAATTCAAAAATGGCATATAGACCGGAGGCTGGACAATTATGCAGTCACCCGGCTCTGTAAAGCATTGAATGACAAATGCAATCCCTCTGACTATACCGGGAATGAATGACAACTCCTCCCTTTCAATCTTCCATTTATTGATTGTGTCTTCCCATTCGATAATCGAATTCCAATAATTGTCAGATGGTTCGGAATATCCGAAAATAGGATGTTCCATCCTCTTTTCCAATGCATTGATGACACAGTCAGGTGTCTTGAAATCCATATCAGCCACCCAGAGAGGTATCAGATCCTCTCTTCCGTATCTTTCTTTTAATAAATCGGTCTTGATTGCACCACTACCCCTTCTCTCGGTTACTTTGTCAAAATTAATTTTCATGTTTCAAAGTTAACCAAAAAAAGTTTTTTTTAGCCATAGAATATGGTCAATCTGATAATAATCTATGAAGTTTTTCTACAACAAATTCTTTATCTGCAGCAACCCATTCGAGAGTTTCAATCTCTCCTATTGACACCCACCTGGATTCAATATGTTCGGTCAAAACAATGTTTGAAAACTCCATTGATGAACAGAGAAAAAAGTGCAATTCAACTGAAAAATCAGGGTAATCATAAGAGACATCGGCAAGCTTACGTTCCACTCGGATGTCAAAATTGAGTTCTTCTTTCATTTCCCTCATAAGAGCCTGTTCCTCAGTTTCTCCAGGTTCAATTTTTCCACCGGGGAATTCAAACAGATATGAAGTATATGGGTATTTTGTCTTCCCTCTGCGCACGCAAAATATTCTGCCATCTCTTAAAACAACTGCGGCTACAACATTATAATGAGGCTTCATTGCAACTCTTCTGAAATAAGTTTTACCATCGCAGCAAACTCCTTTTCGTCATATAAACGGGTCAACATAATAATCTTTCCCTCTCTATTGATTATAATATTTCTTGTTACCCCGGCATCCTTATTACAAAAGAGATCAAAAATTGATGCATCTTCGTCCAGTGTTATGGGATACGTTACAGGAATAGATCTTGCAAACGAATCAGTTTCATCGGCACTCTCCTTATAATCAATACCATAGAGGGCAAAATCATTATTATCCTTATATTGTTGCCATATCTCGCTCTCGATGTGAGGCATTTCCTTGCGGCAAACAGGACACCAGCTTGCGGTAAACTGTAACATTACAACTTTACCACGCAGTTCGAAAATGGGTATAACAGTTCCATCGGGAAGATTAAGATTAAAATCCGGGACCTGTTCTCCAACATTTACAATATAACCTCTGTCATCATTTTCATTTGTACCGCCAACACATGAAGTGGTTAATGCGGCTATGACGGTAAATAAAAGAATTGTTTTCATTATTTTTTTTACAAAAATAATCAAAACAAGCTTAACTGATCCAAATATACCGCGAAATGGGGAAACAAAAAGCCCCGAAGGAATGATGTCCTTCGGGGCTTCG
>CAZPLM010000219.1:0-3187 GCA_964587275.1 uncultured Muribaculaceae bacterium
TTTTCAACTGACAAAGGCCGCTTTGGCAAATGTCAGCAAAGGCTTTTGGTATTTCAAACATTTGTCAGCAGATGAAGATGCGGGCAATGCAACAATTGAGGCTTCAGAAAGTGAGACCAATTATGTGATTGATACTGACTGGGCTACAAAGCAGAGTGCTTCTACTTCTCAGGTTGCGAACTTTTTCTATCCGGCAGGCAGTCTGTCAGGCGATATGGCAGATGGTCCCGAATGGAAAAATCTTTCCGGTGACTATGCAACTCCTGTATCCGGAAGTACCGGCCGGCAACTCTTCTATACATCCGAAAATACCGTTCCTGCTGCTAAGCAGATTCAGGATCGCTGTACGGCGCTGTTGCTCCAGTGTGAGGTTACGTCTGACTTTTTTAACGGATATGATACTGTTATGATACATAACAATATCATTTATACACCAGATGCGGACGGTGCTTATCCTCAGCTCGATGATCTTATCAATACGGAATATTCAACAACTGTTGCAATTACAAATTCAACGGCTGCCACAACTTTAGAAAGTTACAAAATAATGCGCCTGGCAAGAGCATCGGCTGCTGACCCGTTTATTACCTATTATGTAACTTGGATTCGACATCGTAATAATAATGATGCGACTGTTGGCGGGCCGATGGAATTTTCAATAGTCCGCAATACAATTTACAGATTGAGGGTTGCTTCAATCAAGGGCTTCGGGACTGAACTTGTCCCTGATAACCCTGTCGAAGAGACATCAAGCCTGAGTCTTCAGGTTGAAGTACTTGACTGGAACACTCGTGAGATTGAGTTTCCAATTTAACAAGAGGAAATGTTAAACAGATTATAATGATTTCAATATAATGAAAAGAAAAAGCATCTTGTGGATAACATACTTGTTGGGAGCATTTGTCATGCTGCTTTCAACAGCCTGTGATACAATTACCGAGGACTTGCCTTTATGCGAGTATTACGTCACATTCCGCTATGATTACAATATGAAATTTGCAGACGCGTTTCCTGGTGATAACAGTCAGGTGGACAATATTGCTCTTTATGTTTTCGATCAGAAGGGCATTTATCTTGGCAAAACCGTGGTCGACGGTCCTTTTGCTTCAGATTTTAGTATTGATTTTTCATACGGGCCTGGAACCTACAAGTTGCTTGCATGGGGAGGACTTTCCAAAGAGAGTTATAATATTCAGGATCTTAAAGAAGGTGTTTCAACAATTGAGGATGTTATCGTCAAATTAAAACGCTCTTCAGATGGACGTATGGATTATGAGGCAGATCAGCTTTTCCACAGTTTGGCTGAAGATGTTACATTTCCTGAAGGAGAACATTATACATATCAGATGTCTCTTACTAAAGATACAAATAAGTTCAAGATAGTACTGCAAATGATGGGGATGGACTTTCCCGCCGCTCTCAATGAAATAAGTGTCTCAATAACAGATAATAATGGTATTCTTAACTATGACAATTCTCTCCTGAATGATGAAAATATAACTTATGTCCCTTATTCAAAAGATGCAAATCAGGTAAGCAATGGTACAGGTGGAGGTACGATTCGTGTTCTTTCTTTCGAACTGAATACGCTTCGACTGATGGAAAATCATCATCCCCGGCTGATAATCACTTATAAGATTGATGAAAGTCATTCTTCAGTGATTGCAGACATTGATCTACTTGAGTATTTGCTGCTTATGAGAATGGATGAGTATTCAGATATGGGCAATCAGGAATATCTTGACCGCGAAGATGAGTATCCGATGATTTTCTTCCTTGCCGAGAATGCCATGGGAACTTATGTTGCATATAAACTTGCAATTCTCTCATGGGTTGTACGTCTGCAGGCTGAGGACCTGTAAAGTTGAAATGATGATGAGAAGATTATACATATTATCTCTATTTGCTCTGTTGATAGCTTTGCCGCTCTCCTGCTCAAAGGAGAAGGGTGATATTGACATTCCTGACGGGAACGGCTATAAACTTAATCTGAATGTTATCACAAAAGCGACAGAGGAGGGGACCGGGGAAGAGATCGAATTCCGCTCTCTGTACATCTATGCATTTGATGTTGATGACGGGACTTCCGATTATTATCATATTACAGGCATTGATCATGTTCAGACTAGATATCCTGTCGAAATGGAGATAGGCAGTGAGGGAGAAAAGAGATTTTATGTAATAGTTAATCCTCCTGCTTATGTGTTATCAAAACTCACTTCCACTATTACAGAAGGAGGATTGCAGTCTCTTGTCATATCGATGAAAGGAGTTGCTTATGATATGTCCGATCTGCCGCAGAATATAGACGGTATCAGCAGTACGAATGGCGATACCGGTTTTCCTATGGCAAATGTGATGACAGCTTACGCAAGGGTAACTGATGCGACAAATCATATAATGTCTTTATACTCTCAATCCCAAGGTGGTTTGTTGATAACTTCTCTTCCTGTGGTGCGAAGTCTCGGCAAAATCAGTGTAAAAGCATATCTGTACAATCATACCACGGCTGTTTCAGTTACTAATATGTCAATATATCGTTATACCGGAAACGGGGCGTTTATTCCTGAATGGCAGGATAATGGTGCAGGTGGTTCTGCGGTTTCCGATTGGCAGGAAAATACTGCGATGGGAGGTACGGCCGAGTGGAACAGCAGTAAACTAATGGATTTGGAGTCAATGAGTGAGATGGAGACGAGGCTTATCACAGATGAAGTCTCAGTAATGAACTCTTCAGGCGATGTGACTGTTGGTTCAACCTGTACCGGTAAGGCTACAGCTGCAACTATCTCCTCTTTTTATTTGTGTCAAAATTCCTATGGAGAGGCCATTAATGCAACCGAACAGAGCGGGGTCGAAGATACAGGCGGCAACAGGACAACTCACCTTTCCTTCTCTTTGAGTGATGGACGTAATGCAGAATTTACTCTCCCTTATCTGCGGCGAAATGACCATTTGATTATTTATTTGAGAATAGCTGTCAATTCTATTCAGTTTGAATTCAAGGTATGGAACTCCATTATCCTGACTCCGGACTGGAATGATGATTAAAAATGTGATAAAATGAAGAAATTCATAAATATATTATTTGTATTATAGCTGTTTGTCCTTGCAGTCGGATGTATGCGCGAGGATCTTCAGCCCGGCAGTGAGGTTGAAGAAATAACAGGAAGTGGAAAGACCGTCA
>CAZPLM010000220.1:0-3165 GCA_964587275.1 uncultured Muribaculaceae bacterium
GTGGAAAATTATTCGTAAATTCAACACTGGAAATTTCACTGACTTTTGCTGAAATTTTTGGTGCGCAGAGTACAGAGATAGCGATTATCGCTATCGGCAGGGCATAAAGACACTTTGCATACGCCCATTTAGTTGATTTTTCTTTTTGCATCATGGTAATACGTTTTTTAAGTTTACTGTGATTAAAGCTGTTGGCCATTGAATCGAAGCTGTGACCGACAGCTTTTCTTATTAATAAATATTGATATGCTTTTGCATCCGTTCCTGCATTCAAAACAGCTCTGTCAACACTGTATTCGTGAACTTGTTGTAATGAGCGTTTGAGAAGCCAGGAGGCTGGATTAAACCATTGGAATATGATGAAGAGATCAGATAAAAGAATGTCAAATGAATCTCTCTCTTTTATGTGATTTAATTCGTGTAGTAATATTTCTCTGCCATTTTCTTGAAGATCCTTTTGGGCAATCACTATTAGATTCATCCAACTGAAAGGAGGCATTTCATTATCTTGAATGATTAGCTTCACCTTGCGGCATCCCACTATTTTATTGCACTCACGTAGTAGGGAGTCAGATGAATCATCATTTTGATTCTTTTTTGCCTTTGAAATATATAGCCACATCCGAATGTAAGTAATTGCTTTAGTTACGAGTGTGATTGCAGCCCCTGAACAATATATTGCGAAGATCCACATCACGGCTATCATTAGATGAGAGGTGCCTGCCTCACTGCCAACAACTCCTGAGATCATTATTTCTCCAGTACTTATTACACCGGAACTTCCCTCAAGCCAGCTCCAAAAATTGATGTGAGCAAATGGAAGCGCCAATGATGCCGGTATGACCGCAAGCCATATCGCTCTATTAAAGCGGTGAAAGGTTTCCCTGCTGAGCAACAGCCTGTTAAATAGATAGAATACTGCCGTAAACAGCGCCGTTTCCGCAACGTATATTAGAAATGCTCCCATATCTATTTTTTGTTTTGTTTATTATTGTTTTCCACCATTTTCAAAAGCTCCTTCAACTCATTTTCGGAGATGTTTTCCTCTTTTACAAGAGTTGAAACTGCATTGAAAATCGAATTGTCAAAGTATTTTCCAATGACTTTCTTTAAAGTCTTCTCTCCGAACTCTTCCTCTGTCAATACTGCATAATAGCGGTAACCTGCTCCAATTACATCGTGTGATACGAACCCTTTTTGTTCAAGATTGCGCACCATCGTAGAGATAGTATTGAAATGCGGCCTTGGCTCATCATATAGATTTACTATCTCCCGTACAAAAAGTGGCCCCTTCTCCCAGAAGAAATTCATTACTTCTTCCTCCTTAGCTGTGATAACTGAACGATTCTCTAATTTCATATTATTGGTCTTTTGTGGCTGTGGGTTGTTAATTATTCTCCATTGGTTGTGTCAGACTCAGTGCCTTTCGTCACAAAGGTAACTAAAAAATTTAGTTATGCAACTATTTTTTTTAGTTTACATGAGATAAATGATAAAAAGGGTTGAATCTGTGCGCTACCGTTTTCAGTAAAGTGATGACTGGGAGGAAATTGATTGAATTTTAGTCTACAAAATGCAGACTAAAATATTAATAATTAGCAGACCATTAGGAAATTACAGAAAACGGGGTGCTGTCATTATGCTTGATTTAATGAAGATATGAGTGAATGCAATAAGGAGTGTAATGAAAAAATGAGTGAGAGTAAGAAGGAGAGTAATGAGAATATGAGTGAAAGTAATAAGAAGTTGATTTGCAGGGAGAGGATTTTGGTGATGTTTGTTATTGAGAGAGATAACTGTAACGAAAACCCGAAAGTCAATCAAGACTTTCGGGTTCACAGTATAGTTTAAAGCTTTTATTGAACTTGGAAATTACCTGACAGGATCAGCCGGTGTCCCGGGCAGTGGAGTGACAGATTTTAACTGCTCCATAACTACCTCTATTGCCTTATTCAGCTGTGCATCCTTACCGAGATAGTCTTCAAATGGATTGATGTCCACAACGATATCCGGATCAACACCATGGTTCTCAATAATCCAGTCACCTTCAGTAGAATAAGATGTAAAGAACGGAGTTCTGACATCCTGTCCGTCAAGGTATGGCTTAGAGCCTGATATGCCGACGATACCACCCCATGTGCGCATTCCGATAAGAGGTCCAATGCCTAATTTTTGGAAGCCGTAAGGGAAAAGGTCTCCGTCAGATGAAGAGTATTTGTCAACGAGACAGACTTTCGGGCCATAATGCATTGCCTCAGGGACTGTGTTCAGACCTTCTCCGCCATTGTTATACATATTCATTCTGTATGCTACCCTCTGAAGGCGTTCAAGAATCATAGGGGAAACATTTCCGCCGCCGTTCATACGGTCATCAATAATAAGAGCCTTCTTATCAAGTTGAGAATAGAATAGTTTGGTAAATGCATCAAGACCTTCAATGCTCATATCAGGGATATGAATATATCCTACCTGGCCGTCAGTGGCTTCACTGACTTTGCGAATATTATTCTGTACCCATTCATAGTATGCGAGCTTGCTTTCGTCTGCTACAGGTTTTACATAAATAGTCCGCGCCCCTTTTTCGGAAGCAGAAGAATTGACTTTAAGAGCTACTGTTACACCAACCTTGCCGACAAGCGCTTCATAGATCGTTTTCATTTCAGAACATGGCACTCCGTTGATGGAGAGGATGTAGTCACCCTCACTGACATTTAGGCCTTCCTGATTAAGCGGTGAACGTTGAATCTCTCCCCACGATACTCCCTTGAAAATATGATCTATGCGGAAAGCTCCTGATTTGTCTTTGCTGAATTTGCCGCCAAGCAGACCTGTCTTGATCATTTCAGGCTCTGGGGCTTCACCGGTAGTTACATAACAATGTCCGGTAGTGAGTTCGGAGATCATTTCACCGATAATATATGTAAGATCCTGTCTGTGATTGACATAAGGAAGTAGTTCCGCATATTTGTCATGAATGAATTTCCAATCCTTTCCAACCATGTTATGAACATAGAAGTAATCTCTGTAAACTCTCCATGTCTCATCAAAAATCTGTTTCCATTCTTTGTGGTAATCAACAAGAACGACAGCTCCGTCTGTAGGAACCGGAGTCTTATCGCACTGGAATCCGGGTGCCGAAGCTACATATATCTTACCTTTTGACGG
>CAZPLM010000221.1:0-3141 GCA_964587275.1 uncultured Muribaculaceae bacterium
ACCGTATTTTTTATTAATAAAGTCAATGCACTGCTGCATGAGAACTTTTTTATGCTTGAATTTTCTGGTGTCATGATCTCGGATAATATAGCTGACAGATGCTTCTTCTACGCTTCCCTTGAAGCTTGTTATGTGGAAGAATCCTTCATAATCCTGAGTGTATTCCGGTCGCTGTTCTATTGGAAGCATTGCATTCAGTTCCATTCCGACCAGAATAGCGTTGGTCATCTTGCTTTTTGCATAACCCGGATGGATGTTGCAGCCCTGAATATGGATTTTAGCTGAAGCGGCATTGAAGTTCTCATATTCCAATTCTCCAACCATTCCCCCGTCAAGAGTATATGCGAAGTCTGCCCCGAATTTTTTTACATCAAATGCATCAACTCCCCGGCCTATCTCTTCGTCAGGGGTGAATCCAATTTTGATTTCCCCGTGTTTGAAGTCGGGATTATTCATAATATATTCTGCTGCGGACATTATTGCAGCAACACCGGCCTTATCATCTGCTCCGAGCAAAGTCGTACCGTCAGTAGTGATTATGGTCTGGCCTTTATATTGGACGAGTTCGGGAAATTCAGAGATCTTAAGAGAGAGATTTTTCTCTTTGTTAAGAAGAATATCCTTTCCGTCATAATTTTTAAGAATTTGAGGTTTGATATTTGCGCCTGATGCATCAGGGGCAGTATCGACATGGGCTATAAAGCCGAGGACGGGTGTCTTCTTTTTAATATTGGATGGAATTGTGGCCATTACATAGCCATATTTATCGAGGCTTGCATCCTTTATCCCCATCTTCTTCAGTTCGGCGACAAGCTGTTCCAGGAGCACAAGCTCTTTTGGAGATGATGGCTGACTCTGACTCTCTTCGTCAGATGTCGTTTCATAAGAAACATATCTTAAAAATTTATCTAAAATCTTTTCCATATCATTAATCTTTAATTAGCTTTTTTAACCTTTAGGCAGTCAATAATGAGATATGCCAGAATCGCGATGTATGCAACAAGAGCAATGCCTTGAGCCGCAGCAGAACTCTGCCATTCAACATTTAAAACATTAACACCTGCAAAGCGCAGAACTGCGCTTACAACACCCATCAATGCTCCACCTGCAATGAAACCTGATGCAAGCAGAGTGCCTCTTTCCTTACGTTTGTTATTGATAGCTTCGTCTTTGCTCCTTGTGCTTACAAACCATGCAACAGCACCTCCGATAAGCAGAGGTAGGTTGAGGTCGATAGGAATAAACATTCCAAGAGAGAATGCCAGTGCAGGAACCTTGAAAATGGTAAGAAGAATGGCAATAACCGCTCCAATGCCATAAAGAAGCCATGGGGCGCCGCCGCCTGACATCAATGGTTCGATAACAGCGGCCATCGCATTTGCCTGAGGTGCAACAAGAGCATTGTCACCGGTAAATCCGTATGTCTTGTTGAGGACAATCATAACACCGCCGACAGTTGCCGCAGCCACCAGAGTTCCGAGGAACTTCCAGGTTTCCTGCTTTTTAGGTGTGCTGCCAAGCCAGTATCCTATCTTCAAATCCGTCACAAATGCTCCTGCGACTGAAAGCGCAGTGCAGACAACCCCTCCTATTATAAGGGCTGCTGTCATTCCGGCAGTACCGTTAAGACCTGCGGCAACCATAATAACCGAAGTAAGAATAAGAGTCATCAGGGTCATACCGCTGACCGGATTGGTCCCAACAATTGCTATGGCATTTGCCGCTACAGTGGTAAAAAGGAATGCAATTATTCCGACAACCAAAAGGGCTATGACTGCGTGCCAAATATTATGAACAACGCCGAAATAGAAAAATATGAATGTTACAACCAGTGTCAGAAGGATACCTATTGCAACGATTTTCATTGAAATATCACGCTGGGTTCTTATCGTTTCCTTGTCGGCATTTGCCTTTTTGCCTTTAAGCTCTTTTGCAGCAAGGCCCAGAGCTGATTTGATGATGCCGGCTGATTTTATGATGCCTATCACTCCGGCAGTCGCGATGCCTCCGATACCTATATGGCGGGCATATACCTTGAATATTTCTTCCGGCGCCATAGCTCCGATAGCAGTTGTCATTCCTGTGTGCATAAGGTCAAGGACATTGCCGCCCCAGATAAGATTCATAAGGGGAATGATGACAAGCCATACGAGAAATGATCCGCAGCAGATAATGAAAGAGTATTTGAGACCTATGATATAACCGAGTCCTGCGACTGCGGCGCCTACATTGACCTTGAGCATTACTTTTGCCTTATCAGCGATGGTATTTGCCCACGGGATAACCCTTGTGGTTATAGTTTCAGACCACCAGCCGAAAGTAGAAACGATAAAGTCATATATACCTCCTATTAATCCGCTGATAAGAAGCAATTTGGCATCTTTTCCGCCCGTTTCTCCGCTGACCAGGACCTGAGTGGTTGCAGTTGCTTCAGGGAATGGGTATTTGCCATGCATATCCTTGACAAAGTATTTTCTGAATGGAATAAGAAATAAAATTCCGAGGATACCGCCGAGCAAAGAACTGAAGAAAACTTTGCCAAAATCGACTGTAAGTGCCGGATATTTATCCTGAAGGATATAAAGTGCAGGCAGGGTAAAGATGGCTCCTGCTACGATTGCTCCTGAACAGGCTCCGATTGATTGAATGATGACATTTTCTCCAAGTGCGTTTTTTCTCTTCAGGGCAGTTGAAAGTCCGACAGCAATAATTGCAATAGGAATAGCCGCCTCAAATACCTGACCGACTTTAAGACCCAGGTATGCTGCTGCCGCTGAAAAGATGATCGTCATCAGAATACCGATTGTTACAGACCACCAGTTTACCTCCGGATATTTTTTATCGGGAGACATTATCGGTTCATACGTCTCACCCGGTTTCAGCTCACGATAGGCATTTTCAGGTAATCCTTTTTTTGTTTGTTCGTTGTTTTCCATATTTATTTTCTAAATTTCATTTTAGATATTTACAAAAATAGATAATAATATAAACGTGGAGGTAATGAAATGATAAAAATTTAATCTATTTTTTAAAAATATTTGGAGTTTAAAAAAAAGTAATTACCTTTGCAGCCCGTTTCGGAAAACACCGGGACGAAAGGACGAAAGTTCATTGACTTCTTGAGAGAGATAACGAGGTAAA
>CAZPLM010000222.1:0-3089 GCA_964587275.1 uncultured Muribaculaceae bacterium
TGATGAGTTTTCAGGACGTGCAATAGAGATGGCCACCAGAAGAAAAGGCGCTTTGATCCATATTGAATCCAGGGCCGACAGGACTTATCTTGATTTTGATATTCCTGCCAGAGGACTTATGGGTCTTCGCAGTAACTTGCTGACTGCTACCCAGGGTGAAGCTATTGTTGCTCACAGATTCAAGGATTATGAACCATACAAAGGCGATATTGAACAGCGTACAAACGGATCTCTTGTTGCTATGGAAACAGGTCTTGCTGTTGCGTATGCTATGGATAAACTGCAGGACAGAGGTCGTTTCTTCATTGATCCGGGTGAAGAAGTATATGCAGGTCAGGTTATCGGCGAGCATACCAGGGAAAGAGACCTGACTATCAACGTATGCAAGACGAAGAAACTTACAAATGTACGTGCTGCCGGAACTGATGAGAAGGTGGTATTGCCTCCTCCTATAAAGTTCAGCCTTGAAGAAGCTCTTGAGTATATCCAGGAAGATGAACTTGTTGAGGTTACACCGAAGTCTATGCGTATAAGGAAAATTATTCTTGATGAGACGGCAAGAAAAAGAGCGAGAGGATAAGGGTTTTTAAAAATTATTGCTATATTTGCAGCCCATTTTGCAGAGAGTTTGACCTATGAACAAGATCATAATTCCTATTAGGGGGATGTCTTCGGGCGAGCACGAGTTTGATTTCAGAGTTGATAAAGACTTTTTTCTTGAATTCGGAAATACTTCTGTTATTGATGCTCAATGTGATGTGAAGATATCTCTGGACAGACGCAGTGATTGGATGGAGGCGTCTTTTGATATTGGAGGAAGTGTGGTTGTAGAGTGTGACAGATGTCTTGATAATCTGACTCTTCCTGTTGAAGTGGAAGAGCATCTGATTATCCGGTTTGATAAGGATGTTCAGGCAGACGATGAGGCGGAAAATGATGATATAATGAGTGTTGAGGAGGGAGAAAACGAGCTTGATTTGAGCCAGTGCGTGTATGATTATATCTGCCTTTCATTTCCGATTCAAAGGGTACATCCGGAAGGCAAGTGCAA
Source organism: uncultured Muribaculaceae bacterium (assembly GCA_964587275.1). GTDB lineage: Bacteria > Bacteroidota > Bacteroidia > Bacteroidales > UBA932 > CAZPLM01. The sequence goes on from CAZPLM010000222.1 coordinate 1,052, forward strand.
TCCGGTTATGATCGATAAGTTGCAGCAAAACGGTCGTGGCGGTGAGGAGCATAATGAAGATGATTATTCACCCTTCAGTGGACTGAAGGATTTATTAAATAAGAAAAACAATTAAATTTTTTAGATATGGCACATCCGAAACGAAAAATCTCAAAACAGCGCAGAGATAAGAGAAGAACACATGATAAAGTAGCTATGCCTACATTGTCAACATGCTCAAATTGTGGTGCTACTGTAATGTATCATCATGTTTGCCCTGAATGCGGTTACTACCGTGGACGTCAGATCATTGTAAAGAACTCGTAACTAATACGCCGAGTTCGGGACAGGTTTGAATTGTGAATCAGGGGGTATATGCCCTGGTAGTTCAACGGATAGAATGGAAGTTTCCTAAACTTTAGATGGCAGTTCGATTCTGCCCCGGGGTACGATGAAGCCTCTCTCAGTAATATGGGAGGGGCTTCTCGGTTGAATACTGCATGAAATTCGTCTACCTTTTTTCAGACTTCAGTTTTAAATAATTCAAAAGTATTGATTAGTTTTTCATAAACAATTATCTTTGTAGACTAATGAAAAATGAAATATCCCCTATTATAATATGAGAATTAAACATGTTTTATCATTATTGTTCTTTGTTGTTGCCGTCTTTCCGGTTTCGGCTCAGCAAATTGCAGTTAAGACTAATCTTTTATATGATGCGACCCGTTCGATCAATGTAGGAGCCGAGGTCGGTGTCGCTCCAAAATGGACGATTGACCTCTCCGCTGACTATAATCCATGGAGTTATTCGACATATAATAAAATGAAGCATATTCTGATACAACCGGAGGCGCGTTACTGGTTCTGTGAACAGTTTAACGGACATTTTATCGGTATTCATGCCCATTGGGCAAAATTCAATGTTGCCGGAATTGAGCTTCCATTCGGTATTGGCAATGTCAATTCTGATAACCGTTATCAGGGCGATCTCTATGGCATGGGCTTTTCTTACGGATATCAGTGGCTTCTCGGAGAACACTGGAACATAGAGGCTTCTCTTGGAGTGGGCTATGCTTATATAGACTATGACAAGTATCCGTGCGCAGTATGCGGAACCAGACTGAAAGATGGACATACAAACTACTTCGGTCCAACCAAAGCTGCAATCAGCATTGTTTATCTCTTTTAATTGTCATAAGATGAAACAGAATATTACAAAATATATCGTTTTACTGATGCTCTTCGTTTTTTGTGGAGAGTTGCAGGCACAAGAATCTGATGTACTTGTCGGAGGGGCGGTTAAGGTTGAAAATCTGAAAATTGAAAAAGGAACAAGTAAACTTGCAGTCAGCATGGATCTGAATCTGGATTCTCTCTATGTGGCTTAAAACCGTTTTTTGAAGTTCACACCTGTTCTTACAGACGGAGATAATTCAATAACTCTTTCTCCGGTTATCGTTACGGGGCGCAGACAGGATATCATGTATAAGAGGTTACATGAAAAGGAATACAAAAAGGAAGGAATAACCCCAGTGGTTATTCGTCGTAAGAATAACAACGAACAGACGGTTTCATTCAATGAGACAGTAGATTATGTTAAATGGATGGAAACGGCCGAATTGAGGGTCGCGGAAGATTTGTGCGGATGCGGAGGCAATCCTCTTGAACAGGAGAGTACTCTGCTTGCTGTCTGTGATTTTGCAGAACCGGTCATAATCCCGGTATATGTTCCTTCACCTGTAATGGCATTTGTGACTCCTCGTCAGGAGGTGATCAAGGTCCGCAGCGAGAGTGGCAGCGCATTTCTGGATTTTCCTGTAAACAAGACAGTTATTAATCCGGAATATCGCAATAATGCTGCAGAACTTGCTAAAATTCGGGGCACTATAGATCTGGTTAAAAATGATGCAAATACAAGTATTACTCATATTTCCATTCATGGCTATGCTTCTCCTGAAGGCTCATACTCCGGCAACTCAAAGCTGGCTCAGGGCCGTGCGGAAGCATTGAAAAAATATGTTGCGAATCAGTATAATTTTGTCTCCTCTCTTTTCGACGT
>CAZPLM010000223.1:0-3027 GCA_964587275.1 uncultured Muribaculaceae bacterium
AACTCCTAAAATTAATGAATCTTCAGTTGGTATTTCCTTCATCTTTCTAACACTTTTAATTTCATATTCATTAAATGTTGTTATCCAACTACCTACTACAGCAAAATCCTGATTTTTATTTAAAAAACCAAATTTATTTGACGAACCGCAGTAATCTGTTCCACCTTATATTATTAGGGAACCTTCTGGTATTATCTGATGAAAACCAGATAAATGAAGGTTTTCCCACAATGTGGTCCTCAGGTACAAATCCCCAATATCTTGAATCGAGTGAGTTATGCCTGTTATCGCCCATCATGAAGTAGTAATCCTGTTTGAAAATATATGTATCAGTATCAACACCATTGATAATGAACTTATTATCCTTGATTTCAAGGGTATTGTGTTCATAATTGGTGATAATTCGCTGATAAAGAGGCAGATTATCCATTGTAAGAGTAACCTGTTCTCCTCTCTTGGGGATCCATATCGGGCCGTAATTGTCCTTGGTCCATTTCATATCGACAAACGGAAAGAGCATAAGCGGCGAATCCGGATAATCGGGTGGATACTTATCTACATTAGCGGTAATGGAAACAACATTTGTCAACTTCTTTGCCTCGGCAAGTGTATTTTTATTCAAAGGTATATAAGGATATCCTGGAAGAGCGGGATTAAACCAGACAGCTTCCGTAGATGTGCCCAAACCTTTTAAATTACTATAGTTGATTGTTGTTCCATCTGTAATGATCGTATATGTATTCTGTATGCCCGGATAATTCTCCTGAGGCTCGCCATTTACGAATACCACTCCATTAATGACATGAAGCGTATCGCCTGCTATTGCAACACATCTCTTGACATAGTGATCTTCCTTGTCTTTAGGTCTTACAACCAGCGGACCGAACTCTGAAATGGTATAATCTCTGCCATTCATCCGGACGTGTGTATAATAATCTTCAGACGGAGCCTTGTGAAGAACAGTATCTCCATTTGGGAAATTAAATACCACGTAGTCATCTCTTTCTACCTTTCCGAATCCGGAAAGCCTTCTGTATTTCCACTTGATGGCTTTAGAATAACATTCTTTGCCGGAAGCGGGAAACACATTGTGCATAAATGGAACTGAAAGAGGAGTCTCCGGCATTCTCGGGCCGTAGGCAATATTGCTGACAAAAAGGAAATCTCCAGTCATTAATGAGCTTTCCATAGATGAAGAGGGAATCTTATAGGCGCGTAAAAAGAATATATTGATAAAGGTAACGACAATTACGGCAAAGATCATGGCATCAAGCCAGTCAAGCCACACATTGCGTTTCTCTCCCTCCTTGTAATTCTTTTTCCAGAATGCCCATTTGACTTTTTTGGTTATAAAGATATCAAAGACCACCGGCAGTCCTAAAAACCACCAGTAACTATGCATCCATATTACCCAAAGAATATAGAGAATGCCCCAGAAGATAAATCTGGTCCATTTATTTCTATATATTTCCATCAATTTCATCTACGCAACAGCTGTCAATCTATTTTACAGATTCAACGATAGCTTCGAAAGCTTTAGGGTTGTTCATCGCCAGGTCAGCAAGGACCTTGCGGTTAAGTCCGACATTTTGCTGCGCAAGCTTACCCATGAACTGAGAATAATTCATTCCATGTTGTCTTGCTGCTGCATTGATACGCATAATCCACAATGCGCGGAATTCGCGTTTTTTATTCTTGCGGTCACGATAGGAGTAAGTAAGACCTTTTTCGTAGGTATTCTTTGCTACCGTCCAAACGTTTTTTCTTGATAGAAAATTACCGCGGGTTTGCTTTAGAATTTTCTTGCGGCGTGCTCTTGAAGCTACCGAGTTAACCGATCTTGGCATTTTTAATGAAATTTTGAATGTCAGCGCTCCTGATACAGGAGACTTTCAGGCTGTCCATTCGGGTTAAACAATAAATTAATTACTTAACTAATAAAACTTTTATTCTCTTCTGATCAACAGGAGTTGCAATAGCAGTGTGGGTCAAATTCCTTTTCTGCTTTGTAGTTTTCTTAGTGAGTTTGTGGCTTTTGTAAGCGTGTTTTCTCTTCACTTTTCCAGTGCCGGTGAGCGTAAAGCGCTTCTTTGAACCGGAATTGGTCTTTAATTTTGGCATTGTTAAATACGTTTTAACTGTTTATATAAATAGTAATAAAATTACTTCTTCTTAATCGGGGCAATCAGCATTAGCATCCTCTTCCCCTCGAGCTTAGGCATCTGTTCCGCCTTGCCGTATTCTTCAAGTTCAAGGGCAAAGCGCAACAACAGTTTTTTCCCCTGTTCCGAGAATAAAATGGAACGGCCTCTGAAAAAGACATACGCCTTGACCTTTGACCCCTCCTGGAGAAAACTTATTGCATGTTTCAGCTTAAACTGAAAATCATGTTCATCGGTATTCGGACCGAACCTAATCTCCTTGATAACAACTTTTGAGGCATTGGACTTCTGCTCCTTTGCCTTTTTCTTCTGCTGGTACAGGTACTTCTGATAATCAATAATCTTGCAAACAGGTGGATCTGCATTTGGTGATATTTCAACAAGATCAAGCTCAAGCTTCTCCGCCATCTTCAATGCTTCTGACAACGGATAAACTCCCTGTTCTTCTATGTTGTCGCCAACCACTCTGACTCTCTGAGCGGTAATTTCCTCATTTGACCTCGGACCCTCGTCTTTCTTTGCAACCGGACCCCTGTAAGGGCGGGCAGATGGACGAAGCGCCGGTTTTGGCTTTGGCCTGTAGTTTGAATTTGCTATAGTTGTACCCTCCTATTTAAGTTGTTGTTCTACTTCATTATTAATTAAATCGGCAAACGCCTTTACACTCATTTCACCCTGATCACCTTCACCCTGTTTTCTGACAGATACGCTGTCATTTGAAGCCTCTTTCTCACCTACGACCAGAAGGTATGGAATCCTCTTCAACTCATTCTCTCTTATCCTCTTGCCTATGGTCTCGTTACGGTCATCAACGGAGGTGCGAATATCGTAATTATTAAGCATTTCGCAAACTTTTTTTGCATAA
>CAZPLM010000224.1:0-3006 GCA_964587275.1 uncultured Muribaculaceae bacterium
AGTCACATTTGCAGCCCTTGTAACAACGGCAGCTTCTGCTGCAGTAGCCACAGGAATACCATCATCGCTCCAGTATGGATAAGCGGCAAGAGAATAGGCAGGAAAATTGTTATTTTTCACATCATCTGCACGTCTTCGTAACGGTTCACCCGGATTGAAGTAATCCCCTTTAAGAATGATATACGTAGCTGATGCCGGAGCATGGTCAAATGCTCCGTTTGTTACACTTACCGTCTGATCATCATCTGTCCCGATATTATATCCAACCTTTTCATTCCTGTCTCTCAAAGTATATGCATAATTTGAAAAACTGTTAGGATATGAACTGAAGGCGGATGTGACATCAGAAGATGAAACAGCACCTGAACCGGAAAGAGAATACTCCATATTGTACTGACTTGCAATCTCATTCGCATCAACAAGAATATATCCGTTATTGACATCAGCAGCCTGAGAGCTGAAATTCTCAAACTGATAGAATATGAAACTCCAGGAATCTTCATTCTCCGTAACATCGGCATAAACCTTACTGTTCGCAACAACAGAAGAGTAAGTATCTCCATGCTCTATCCACCTGACACTTTCTGAAACAGGCATATTCATTACCTGCCATGTTTTCAGATGGAAATATGCACCGTCTATATTTGATAATGCCTCAGAAGGTTTGACAATGAATTTTACTTTAGAATCAAGACGATGTACAATGACGGCCCCTGGAATTGCCGATCCGCTTCCTCCCAAAGGTCGATATAGCCTGGTGTTGTCATCTGAATCATAGATAGAAAGATTATCAACCCCTGTTTCCTTAACCAGTGCAAAATGTTTTTTATCTGTTTGCAGATAGTTAAGGTTATCTTCATCGGAAAAGTCTGCGTAATAGCCACTCATCAGGTGATGTCCCTGCATTCTCTCTACATTGACATTACCGTCTGTAAGTTGTTGAGATGCTGAGATAGCTTTCAGTTCCGCAAGGTTATTGGCCTGATCAAATGCGCTCAACATTGCGCCATCATTACTGATATGCTGTTTTTCACAATACCCGAGGTTGGCAACTGCAAATATCTCAACTTCATTACTGCTGATGGCTTTCATTTCAAGATCCACCACTTCGTAAACCACTCCGTTTTCAGTAACAGAAGAGAGAGAATCTGTAACATCCGGGAAATATTTGCGCGCTATTACGGGACATGACGCATCGCCACTCTCCTCATTCTTCATATCAACTATAAAAACATATACCGAGTATAATGTCTGTTCGTCATCTGAATCGCCTGCACGAGTTAAAATAGATACCTTGCTGTCAAAATCATCACTTCCGAGCCTTAGAGAGAGAGTTCCCTCAAGCCCCTCAACCGTATTGACTTTTTTACCGCCAGTCCCGTCATGATTGACCAAATCATCTGTACATCCGGTCAATGATAAAAGAACCGTCATGAAAAAAACTATTAAATATGTATAAATATCTCTTTTCATCATCATTTCTAAAAATACTTTACTCAAATGCAGGTATGTCTTCAACTTCATGTGTATACCACTCTTTAGGGATAACCTGCAAAGTCAGATCTGCTGTATTTACATTTATCTGACAATTAACCCCATAAGTATAGTTTCTAAGAATACCGTAATGCAACTTTCCACCTTCATGTGTCTCATCATAAAGATAAGCCCATGCGGTTTTATGTGAAATATCTGTATCATTTGCGGCCTTAAAACAGTAGTTGAGATAAATTTTCGGATTATCGACCAAATAAGTTCCAATCCACTGATAGGAGTAAATATAATACCTTCGTGCATTATCAGTATCAAAATTTCCGTCTGCAACAGGATAACGACAGACAATATCATAATCCGGCTGATCAGGATAATATCTCAATATATTAATGCTAGTGCCGTAATGCTGCGGGTTGGCCGTCAGTTTGCCAAAGAAAGGGGTCTGGCCTGTATTGGCCACACTTCCTGCCATTGATGAGATCGAAGCAGCTGCATTATTTGTCCCTTCGTTATTTTGAGACATAACTGAATTTGTATTGAAAAGCCTGGATGAGCCGGCAAGACCTTCAACGCGAATACTATCCAGATCGACATAGACTTCATCTGTGGCAAATGCGCTTCCCGCGTCTCCCGTAAAATCAAATTGAAACCAGATGCGGCAATAGACATGCTCAACAGGTACTGTAATTACGGAGCCATTATTTCCTGTAAGCGCAAGATAACCTGCCATCAGAGGAGAATCAAGCATTCTGCTGTCACTTGCTGCTGCAGTAGCATTCAAATCTTCATCGTAAATGTAATCATGCCACAAGTCATAACGGCTGAAAGATGGGTTTGATGCAAGATAATTTTCAATGGCATGATCAGAATTTTCTGTGGCTGTCAAAGTAGACAGCTGGCTGTTGTAAGAGGTCTGCCAAAATAAAGCTAAGCGACACTCAAGGTCTTCTGCAATAGCATTATACATAGTAAGAGCAGTACCTGTGGATGCTGCCCGCTTCTGCTGAAATTCTGCCCATGTAGAAAAAACCTGACTGGTCGACATGTTGTATTGTTTGGTAGTATAATTACTGCTGCTGGCTGGTTTATAATATAATTTACTGTCTTTTGGATATCTTCTGCTATTAAACACCGAACTGATATTACTGTTAATTGCAGCAATACCGGCTGCTTTCGCAAGAGAGTCAGAAACCAGAGCCTGTAAAGCTTCACCACTTAAAGTCGCGGAGGCCATCAGTGCGTTTTCGAGCGAAGCAGAAGGATTAGCTACTGCAAATATCTCCGTGGTTTCATCAAACCACTCCTCATTTGAAATCGGAACAGAATAAATATTATTTGAACTCGTGTTATAGCCCTCTCCCGATAAATCGACTGAGACATAAGTCATACATGTCTCGTTATGAAAGATCGCATATAGCAACTTATCGACATGTCCCTCCTCTTTAATCATATCTCCATTGCTGTATTCAGCCTTAGTCGCAAAAATATCTCCATCACCGGCGGCACCTTCACCAT
>CAZPLM010000225.1:0-3005 GCA_964587275.1 uncultured Muribaculaceae bacterium
CTACATGCGACTCTGCTGCAAGGTGGATAATACCATCGATCTTCTCATCCTGCATAAGCTGGTAGAAAGCCTCAAAGTCACAGATATCCATCTTTACAAACTTGTAGTTCGGCTTGTCCTCAACATCTTTCAAATTTTCAAGATTACCTGCATAAGTAAGCTTATCAAGGTTGATAATATTGTACTCCGGATATTTGTTTACGAAAAGTCGTACAACATGGCTACCTATGAAACCTGCACCTCCTGTTATGACTATATTGCGCTTCATATTTTCTATCTTTTTGCTAATGTATCTGAATCTATTTCTCTCTTCTTTTCTTCAATAACCTGAAGAAGGTATTGACCATATTGGTTCTTGAGCATTGGCTGAGCTAACTCACGCATTTTTTCTTCAGTAATCCAACCTCTTCTATAAGCAATTGCTTCAAGACAAGCAATCTTAAGTCCTTGTCTCTTCTCAATAACCTCAACGAATGTTGAAGCTTCTGAAAGAGAATCATGAGTTCCTGTATCTAGCCATGCAAAGCCTCTTCCCAAGGTCTGAACTTTGAGTTGCTTATCATCTAGGAAACGCTGGTTGACTGTTGTTATCTCCAATTCTCCTCTGCCTTCACTTAAAAAGGCTTCACAAAGATTTGAGCCAATAAATCCGGCTCCTCCGGTAATTAGAATTTTCATTATTTATTTTTTCTCCACCAATTTAGCTGCAATCGTAGTCGTTGAAACCACTACCACGCCGGGGATACTTATTACCACGCTCTTTCCTCTGTTGCCTGCGATTCTTAGAAATGTTCCTTCTACGCCGGCAAACGGGCCTCCAAGGACTCTGACTTTATCACCTTCTTTTAGATTCACTTCCTCAGGACCAAGATACTGTATCTGTTCAGTTGTATTGCCGGCCACGGCAATGAAGCTCTCCATTTCGCGGTTCGGTACAATCTGTGGTTGTTTTCCTTTGACTGAGTCATAGGCCATTACATAACGCAGAGATGGGATGATTTCTCGTTTGAGTGAATCAAGGGTTTCTCTGGTGGTATGAATAAAGATGTAGTTGTGGATTGCCGGGACCTCTTCCCAGATGAAACGGCCGAGGTGGCCACGGCGACGGACTCTGCGCATGGGAATGAAGTTTTCTATGCCCATGCTGTCGAGCTTGGCTTTGGCTGCGAGTTCGTGCTGGTAGGTTACACGCAGGACGAACCAGAAGTTTTCATAAGTTTTAAGGTCAGTCGTATCCAAATACTAACTACTTGATAATCAACAAGTTACGATTTGTAAATGTGCTCCTATGGGTCGTTGAAAACGGTCTAAGTGGTTCAATTCCAATGATTTAGATGGTCTCCACAGGGACGGTTGAGAAATGAATCTTTTCATCAATTTTAATTCAACCGATTCACCTAACAAATATAACAAAATAATCTCTTGTTGGATATTATTTCATACCTCACAAAGGTCCACTAATAGAAAAAAAATCAGAGCCGCATATACGGCTCTGACTCACATAAAGGCAGAAAGTACTACTTTCCTGCCTCTTTCTTTACTTTTTCAGTCAACATCGGAATGATCTTATTCACATCACCGACAATGCCGAGATCCGCAACCTTGAAAATTGGAGCGAATTTATCTTTATTGACAGCGATGATATAATCAGACTCTTCCATACCTGCAAGGTGCTGGATGGCTCCTGAAATACCGCAAGCCATGTAAAGGCCCGGACGAACTGTTTTGCCGGTCTGTCCTACCTGAACATCGTGAGGCATTACACCTGCATCGACCATAGCACGTGAAGAAGAAACCTCACCGCCAAGCACTTCTGCAAGACACTGCAATTTCTTGAAACCTTCGCAGCAGCCGACACCACGTCCACCTGAAATAAGAACTTTTGCCTCGGTAATATCGACCTGGTCTTTATTCTCCTTGACTTTCTTAATCATTTTTACGGCAAACTTGCTCTCATCAAATGCAATATCCACTTTGGTAATATCACCCTTGCGAGATGCATCCGGAACAGCTTTCTGCATAACGCCCGGACGGACAGTAGACATCTGAGGGCGGTGCTCTGTACACATGATGGTAGCCATCAGGTTACCGCCAAAAGCAGGACGGGTCATCATAAGTTCTTTAGTATCATCAGAAATCTCCAACTTGGTGCAGTCAGCAGTAAGACCTGTAGTCATACGGGCAGCCAACCTCGGAGCCAGGTCTCGACCGATAGTCGTAGCGCCGAAAAGCACGATAGATGGTTTGAACTTGGTAATAATCTGATCCAAAGCCTGAGAATACTGTTCAGTAAGATAATCCTTAAGATCACGGTGATCAGCCAAAATAACCTGATCAGCACCGGACTCGATAAGAGACTGAGCCTTTTTCTCAACATTGTGGCCAAGCAAAACAGCTACCACCCTCTGGCCCAATTTATCATTAAGTTCCCTGGCCTTGCCGAGCAACTCAAGAGCAACAGGTTGAATCTCACCGTCTCTCTGCTCTGCAAATACAAATATGTTTTTAAATTCCTCTTTATTCATAATTACAATCATTTAAACGGTTAGATAATATGTTTCTCTTTAAGTTTGTTATAGATAATATCAACAGCCTCGGCAGGATCCACCTCATGAACTTCACCAGGTTGTTTAAGCTGTTTGGCAAATGCTTTGAGCACCCTTGTCGGAGAGCCTGCAAGACCCAACTTCTCAACAGGAACATCTATCTTGTCGGCAGACCACATCTCAACCTCTTTGTCATAAGCCTCTACGATACCGCGTACATTCATATAACGTGGTTTGTAAGCGGAAGCAAGGACGGTGAACAGACATTTTCCTGATACCTCAAGAAGTTCATATCCCTCTTCAGTCTCTTTTTTGGCAGTAAATTTCTTGCCGTCATATTCAAGACCGATAACATAAGAAATCTGAGGAATACCAAGATGTTCAGCCATTTCAGGACCAACCTGTGCAGTATCGCCATCAATTGCCTGACGACCTCCTATGATAATATCATAATCCAGA
>CAZPLM010000226.1:0-2982 GCA_964587275.1 uncultured Muribaculaceae bacterium
GGCTGTAAATGGTATTTATGGGAGAATTGCCCCCGGAGATGATATGAATCAGGAACTTTTCTGCGCTATGACTACAAAGTCAGGATTGCTTAAACTTACCGGAGGTGGTGAATTCAATTTTTCTTATACTCAGTCAACATCTACTACATTATGGGCACCGGCATATAAAGCTATAAACGCTGCAAACCTTGCCGTTACCAAGATCCCTGGGATAACTGATTCGGCATTTCCAAACAATACAAAGAAAACAGAGTTGATCGCTGAGGCAAGATGTCTCAGGGGCTATGTTTACTCACTTCTACTTCTCAATTATTGTCAGTGGTATGACAGCAGTTCAAAATATGGACTTGTGTATAAGGATCAAGTATCAGATCTGACTACTACTAATGTAGGTCGTATCACCGTGGCTGAGAGTTGGGACAAGGTCCTGGAAGATCTTGACTATGCTATAGATAATATGAGTGATGGTTTTGAATCACCGCGCTATGTCTCAAAATTATTTGCCAAGGCCTGGAAAGCAAAGCTTTTGCTTATCCGTGGATGTGAATGGAACAGTAGTGAAGATATTGCTGCAGCCAAAACATTAATTGATGCTTGTATTGCAAACATTCCTTCATCTGTAGCTGTAGAGAGTGATATGGCTGATCTTTATGATAAGTCATGGGATTCTAAAGAGAATATTTTTGTAAGGTATCTTGAAGATGTATCTGGAAGAACCTATAATGCCGGTTATTATTCTGATTATTTCTTCGGATATAGCGCGGCTTCAAATCTTAGTAGTTCTACCGGAGAAGCTATTTCGATCACAGATGCAGAAATGGGAATAGAGTATGGACATGATTGGATGAGCGCTGATCCAAGATGGCAGATTGCTATCAGCGAACAGCGTACACCTGAGACATGGGACACGTCACATAAATGGATATGGAGCAAAATCTATAGAAAAGGTAGATATCAGGGACAACAGGATCCTGTTGATACAAAATATGCATGCTACTATATGAGATTGCCTGAGCTGTATATCATGCAGGCAGAGTTGAGAGCACGCACCGGCAGTTCATTGTCAGAATCTATCGCTCCTATCAATACATACAGGTCAATGCGTACCAATCCTGTCCTTAAGCAGATTGCAACCCCTGCATCGAAGGAGGAACTTATGGATCAGATTTTTAAAGAATATATCTGCGAATTACTTCTTGAAAATGGAAGCGAATTATGGGCTTCAATCAGATTTGAAAAGGATGGACAGAGATATATTGAAGCAATTAAGGGTATACCATTCGATATCACTAAGATCCAATGGGCTATTCCTAATGAGGAAATGATCAACAATACTGCCCTTGAGGGAATGCAGAATCCGGGACAGGAATAATAATATTTAAATAATTATGACAATGAAACTTAAAAATATATTATCAGCATTTGCCATTTCTCTCTTGGTTGCATCTTGTCAAGATGCAACACACGAAGGCACATTGGCATTTGAAAATGCAGTAACATTTAACAAGGAAGAGAATGGCCTTGACATCGAGGTTCCATCTTACGGATTTGTTATTCCATCTTCTTCTTATACTGCAAGAGCATATAGAAGTGGTTCAATCACATTGAATGTCTCTTCAAATTCTGACGGGACACATAATGGATTTGCACTTTCAAGCAAGAACAGCCGTTCATACCCTTGGGCAACATCAATGCCTTTCGGTTATGAGCAGAGTGCTTCTGAATTAAAAGCATCGGTTGACACGACTCTATTTTCGGTATATACAACATACCCAAATACGGGTAAAAACTTTACAGTATGCCGTGTGTCTGGTGATGATGCATATTTTACCATTGATAAACCGAGAGTCGTGGAACACATCCTTGTTGCGAATACTACTTATAACTATTTGATAGAGAAGTACGGCTCGATGTATTCAGGAACATTAGATTCTGGCACTCAGGTATATGTTCCATACAAGAGCGGCACTACACTGTCAAAGGTAAAAAATCCTAATATGCCTGACGGTTCATCAACCAAATATGGCGTATGGTATCTCCCTGATTATTATAATTTCAATAATGGTGAAGATTATGTGAGACTTGAAGGCCAACAGATACTTGCTCGCAAAGCAGCCGGTGATGAAACTATTTGCAAGGCATGGGTAAAACTCATTGCAAAAGGTTATTTGAATGGATCTCAGACAGGAACATCAGAGTATTATATTTCTACTCTGACCGGAAATGCTCCTGAGCCATATTCAAAATGGAATATCATTCAGGATACATGGGCTGCTTGGGATTTGACAGAACTTGGAACAGTCGACAAAGTCGTATTTTATATGGAATCATCTGATACAGATGCGAATGGCGTAATGCATACTCCTCCATATTTCTGTATGGATGGTGTCAGGCTCTCTGAGTAATACTATACTAATCAGTTAATATCAAATGGTCGGCTTTTTTACGAAAGCCGACCATTTCATTATTGAGAATAATGACAGGATGTTCGTGTGATTATTAACTGCGCCCCATCATTTGGACAAACGCGCCTGATGGCTGATGCTTTTCCCGCCTGCCGGTCACAAGACATGGGCTTTTTGTTGCCAGCTGATGCTTTTCCCGCCTGCCGGTCACAAAACATGGGCTTTTTGTTGCCAGCTGATGCTTTTCCCGCCTGCCGGTCACAAAACATGGGCTTTTTGTTGCCAGCTTATGTTTTTTTCGCCTGCCGGCGACAAAACAAGGGCTTTTTGTTACCAGGAAATGTGAGGACATAAGTGTATCTTGATGTTCACCCATTCAGGCCGGACACCACATAGTTTCAATAAAAAAGTGGCCATGCAAATTTGCACGGCCACCTTCTTTATTATTTGGCAAAAGTGTCTATTTCTTGCTGTCCAACTCTTTAAGCAATTCCTTTACGGCTGCTTCAATCTAGGCATCTTAACCCTGAAGTGTTTCGTTGTATGGAAGTGCAACCTTGATATCCGGTTCAAGTTG
>CAZPLM010000227.1:0-2853 GCA_964587275.1 uncultured Muribaculaceae bacterium
ATCTTGTGGGCTCAGATATTCTTGTTTTCGGGCTTGTGACTCTTATTTTTCTTGCCCTGATCTATCTTTATACATTCAAGGGCGGTGTAAAGACAATAATATGGACTGATGTTCTCCAGACGACATTTATGCTTCTTGCCGTATTTTTTACAATCTATTATGTATGCAGAGACATGAACTGGTCATTTTCTGATATGGTCTATTCTGTAACAAATACTGAAAATACTCAAAATGGAGGTAAGTTCTGCAATATGTTTGATTGGGACTGGGGACATGGCACAAATGCTGTCAAACAATTTATTGCAGGCATATTCGTGACAATAGCAATGACCGGTTTCGATCAGAGTATGATGCAGAAAAATCTTGCCTGCAAAGATATACGCTCAGCTCAGAAAAATATGTACACGACAAGCATCATAATAGTCGTAGTCAATTTTTTCTTCCTTCTTTTAGGCGCACTTCTTTCTATTTATACTGCAAGCAAAGGAGGTATGGAAGCTTTCGGAATAGTTAAAACAGACGAGATTTTCCCTACAATTGCGAGCCAGTATCTTGGAATAGGAGTTGGAGTTCTGTTTCTTATCGGCCTGATTTCTGCCTCTTATCCGAGCGCTGGTGGGGCACTTACGTCATTAACGACCTCTTTTTGCGTTGACTTTTTGAATTTCAATTCAAGAAATGATATATCGATCGATAAGAAGGAAAAGATCAGAAAGTGGATACATGCCGGATTTACATTACTGTTCTTTATCATTATCCTCATTTTATTTGTTGTAAGCAATGATGCGGTCATCAATCTTGTTTATAAACTTGCCTCATATACCTATGGACCACTTCTCGGTCTTTTCTTCTTCGGTATTCTGACAAAATATAAAATAAGAGATGGAGCATCACCTTATATTGCAGTGGTGGCTCCTTTGTTGTGCCTTTTGATTAATACCATTTGCCATAAATACCTTGGTTTTGATCTCGGGTTTACGCTGCTAATAGTAAACGGTCTTCTTACTTTCTTCGGCCTCTGGCTCTTTAGAAAGAGAGAACCGGCAGCATAATGAATTATTTCGAGATATTCCTTCTGGCTACAGGCCTGTGTTTTGATACTTTTGCGGTATCTCTTGTGGGCGGAGCCTGCGCACAGTCGATACCTGCGCTCAGGAAGGTGAAGATAATCTCATTCTTTGCTCTATTTCAGGCAGGGTTTACTTTTATCGGATGGGCTCTGGGCGCAACAGTTAATAATGTTATCGAATCGTATGACCACTGGGTGGCTTTCGGACTGCTGCTGTTTATTGGAGGAAAAATGATAATTGATTCCTTAAAAAAAAGCGAAGATAAGAGTGTTGACCTGCTTGATACGGGCAAGCTTGCTGTCTCATCTATTGCAACAAGTATAGATGCTCTTGCGGTTGGAATATCTTTGGCAATGTTGCATTTTACTTCAGCTCGAATTCTCTGGACATTACTGATAGTGGCCTCTGTGACCGCCCTTGCTTCATTTCTGGGACTTGCATCCGGAAAACAGGTCGGTAAATGGCTTGGAAAGAAATCAAATATCATTGGAGGTATCATCCTCATTGGAATAGGAATAAAAATTCTTATTGAACACTTGACTTGATATAATTGATGTTATTGAAGAGGAAAGTGAATCTATAAAAAAAATGATTATATTTGCGCCTGAATTAATCGTCAAAACGAATGTAGAATCAAGATGATAAGTGTAATCAACACAAGATTCATAAAGATCAGCCCTCGATCCAGTTGGTAACTTTTCTGTATTAACGGAATTGTAAACAACTAATATTGAGGATTATGATCGAAATATTCTACAAACTTCAAGATAATACATTTCAAACTTCGGAATCTGCTTCAACTTTAAAACAAATTAAAGTTGAGGATGTGCTTTGGCTTGATCTGTTCACTCCTACGGGTGAAGAGAAAAGGACAGTCGAGGAATTTCTGAATACCACGCTCCAAAGTCGCGCACAAGCCGAAGAGATAGAGAGTTCATCTCGCTATTCAGAGACAGAGGATGCTATCTTCATGAATACTAATTTTTTAATACCAGGACCTGAAAATTATTCGATGGAGTCTGTCTCATTCATCCTTTGTTCCAATGTCATTGTTTCAATAAGGCAGGTTCCGCTCAGAAGTTTTACAGATATTCAGAGGCGTATAGTAGCAGGTAAAAAAGTCTTCCCGACCGGTTTTCATGTACTTCTCGGTATCCTCGACAACAGAGTCGACCTTGATGCCGATACGATTGAGTTGATGTCAAAGGAGATAGCTCAATACAGCAAACGTGTCAGTCTGGGTGAAGATGTTGGAGAAGAGTTTCTGTTGGATATCAATCAGTTGCAGGAAAATACAATGCTCGTAAGAGAGAATATTGTTGATAAACAGAGAATGGTTTCAAGTTTGCTGAAAAGTGAAAAGACCCCAGATGAGCTTGATCATAAGTTGACAGTTTTGCTTAAAGACGTCTCGTCTCTTATCAATCATACGAATTTCAGCTTTGAACGTCTGGAGTATTTACAGAATACGGTATTGGGCCTTATCAACTTGGAACAGAATAAAATTATGAAAGTTTTCACTTTTGTTTCTCTTTTGTTGATGCCTCCGACTCTTATTGCAAGCATTTATGGAATGAATGTACAACTTCCACTTATTGGCGGCAACTATGACATTATTCTTATCGGAGCCGTAATGCTTATCGCAGTTCTCTTTGCAGTATTTATTTTCCGCAAAAAACGGATGATGTGATTTATTTAGAATTATTAGCCTCTGGTACAGGTGATAATTCTTTGATTATTAATAATTTTTTGATTACATTTGCCGCTCATTTATCCCTCATTT